>PCWB01000054.1:465-35140 GCA_002796135.1 Candidatus Omnitrophica bacterium CG11_big_fil_rev_8_21_14_0_20_41_12 | reverse complement strand
ACAATATCTATCTTCTCAATTTTTATACCATTCCAATCTAAATCCTTTCGCTCAATCAAAGTAGTTTCCTCAATTCTTCTCCCTGTTCTTTTTAAGAAATGGATAATCCGATAATTATATAGGTTATCTTTCTTTATAAAACTCAACCATTCATTAAACTTATTCTTAGGAATATCGGGAAATTGCTTCTTTATTGGAGAAGGTCTTTTCATTTCCTCTAGAGCTTTAATAATGTCCTGCCTTACATAACCCAATCTAAATAATCTTTTCATTATAGTCTTTACCATTATCAACTCTGCTCGCCAACCACTTGCCCTGCCTAGCTCAGAGCAATAATAATTCTTGTATCTCTCAAAGAATGGCAAGGTTAATTGAGAAGGGCTATCTACTGCAGGAAAATGTTTTAACCTAAAATCACTAAACAAGCGGTTAAATACTTTCTTAAACTTGCTTTTTGTCTTCTTTATAGTTATTTCTGTATGCTTTATCCTAGTTTTTGGCGGATATTTAACATCCAAATCAGAGGAAACATTATTTATTAACTGTTCCCAAGCAACAGATAGTCCAGTATTAAGTAAATTGACGGATTCGCCTACCCCTAGCTGTCCCATTCTATATTCTTCTATCAGCCTAACCCTTTTGTCATAAGCCTCTTTCTCATTCTTAGCTTCTACATTCCGATAAGCCTTATCCTTACTCCCCTTATACTTCGGAAAAGAAACTTCAAACAGATTAGGCTTACCTGATTTCGCCGGTCTTACACCAGCATATTTATGCCTCTTATATTCTTTAACCATTATCCTTATACCATTTCCAAAAATCATCTCTTAATGCGCTAAGGCACTTTCCTTTTTTTCTTAAAGGACAACCCGAAGACTCTTTCCACCGCTTACTCTGAATAGTGTTCCTTGTAATCCGTAATATCTCAGCAATATCTTCTGTATAGAGAATCGGTTTCTCAAGTATATTTGTTGTCATTTACCTTCCTCCTTATATTCTCCAAGCTTGCGTTCTTCTTTAGTCTTCCCTGCATAGCGCAGATAGTATCCACTCTTAGAACGAGGCTTAGCATCTTTTCTATTCTTAGGGCGACCTAATTTTTTACCTTCACGCTTAGCCCTATCCAACCCTGCCTTCGTTCTTTCTACGATACGCCGGCGTTCCTGCTGGGCCACCCAGCTGAATATTGCCAGCAGGAGCTGGCCTAATCCTTCATCCCGGGTATCCAACCAAGACTCCTGAAGCGACTTTAAGGCAATGCCACTACGCTTTAGCCTTTCAATATAGCCTAGGGTATTAGAAATCCCCTCCCTACTGAGCCGGTCTAAAGACCATAAAAGTAAGAGGTCAAACTTCCTTTTATCGGCATCCTCAAACATTTTTTTAAACTCCGTCCTGTCGCCATTACTACCACTTGCCTGATCAACATACTCACCAACAACTTCACCGCCAAGAGCTTTTGCATAATCCCTGAGAGGATTAAGTTGATTCTGCGGATCTTGACTCTCATCATTCTTTGATACCCGACAATACAAGCAAATTCTCATATCTTTGCCTCCTAATCATAACTAATAACCTTCTCATTCTTTTCCGCAGCTGGTCTTTCTCCTTCATCAATTCCAATAGCAAACATCTCCGGGAATATCTTTTCCGGATCTATGTCTAAAATTCTAGCTACATCTACGGCCTGCTCAATATGGGGCTCTGCTCTACCAGACTCCCACTTAGAGATTAACTGCTCTGTTACACCAAGCTGCCTTGCTATATCAAATTGGCGCATTCTAGCTCGTTTACGATAAAGCACTAAATTGTTCATCTCATCACCGCCTTTCAATAATATTAACTAACTAAGCAGGTTAAAAATTTTTGGCTTCTTCAACCATTTCATTTTACCTGAACGAAGGAGTCTATATTCATTCAACCCTTAATTATCAAACACCATTATTCATAGATGCATTTCTTTCTTACCTGACAAGTAAGTATAACATGCCCTTAATAAAAGTCAAGTTTTATTTTTCTTGACAGGAAAGTAAGAAATAGTATAATTAAACTATGCGAAAATCAGAATACCCCAAAGAAGCAAAAACTCTTGGCCAGAAAATAAGAAAAGCTAGGATGGATTTAGGATATTCCCTGTCTTATGTTAAGGGTAAGGTGGGCATAACAGAAAGTTTCTTGTCGCGCATCGAAGCAGATAAACAACTTCCTTCTCCCCCTGTCTTCAGCAATATTGTCAAAACTCTTGGCTTACCCTTTCAAACGCAAAGAGGATACTACAAGAATAATTTTGAAGGTGCCTATAAGAACAATCCTGAAGCGCTAAGAAGAACTAAACACGAAATCTTTATCTCACAATATACTTCCTACCTTTGGAATAAAGAATATGAACCCGCTGCCGCTAGAATTTTTGATAAAGCCAACCCTTCATTTACCCCTACAAAGGAAGAAATCAAAAAAATTATCCCTATCCTTGAAGAACTGCGAAAAATACTTGTTGAGTTTGAAGAAAAATCTAAGGCGGGAGAAAAAAGATTAGAACAATGCGTTGATTCTATTTTGCAGAAACAAAGGATCACCCCTCCTAAAAGTTCCCAGGAGAGATAATTAGTAGTTCTTTATCTATCATTTCTTTTGACTTTTTTTATGTCTTAATCAAATTGGAATTGTGAAAATTCTTCAAATCCTCTTATAATTGAACCGTCTACAGAGCAATTAAATGTTAGCTTTAAGTCTTCCCATATCATATCTGGTCTAAGCGAAATATAGTCTTCACTAACAACTTCCTTCCCATCTACAATCTTAAATTCTTTAATCTGCAGGCCTCCACTTTCTTGAAATCTATAATCATCGCTTTTATCAAATAACCCTTCCATATGTTTATTTAACTCTTCTTGGCTATTTATCGCTATGTCATTTACTTCAAAAATAACCTTCCACTCATCATACGAATAACGAAGGCTATCCTGATTGATATCCTCCGGCCAATCAAAATCTGGTTCCACAAATCCCAAGAATATACGTTTTTGTGATAGCTCCTTGTCGATTTTAATAACATCATAGATATATTTCAAAATATGCTTTTTCGCCGTAATTATATCGCAATGTTCTCCGAGAATTTCTGGGTATGCTGCTCCAGTACCATAGTATTCTTGTACAAAGAAATACCTATTCTGTTTACTACACGCAGCACATACATCAGGAAACTTCTCTTTTTCTCGTACGAGCTCTTCATCCCGTTTCTTCAGCCACTCTGTAAATTGCTTACTTTTACCTGTAATTTTATCAGAATCCATATTTTGAACGCTTTCTATTTATTTCATAAAATGCTTTATCAATCCAAAAATTAAACTAAGAACCAATCCAACGCCACAAGAAATAGCTATAGTTCCACCTATGCCTTTTAAAGTATCTCCGTGTTTCAAATAAGGATGCAATGGGAGTAATAAAAACTGAGCCGAGATCCTAATTGATTTTGGTATAAACCTATTTTTGGAAAGAGCTAAATAGAGAATAATAATGGCTATTACAGAGAATATTGCTAATTTAAAAATAATATTCAACATTGGCTATCCACTGACTTTTTTGAAGCGGTTTTCTCTTGGTCGACTCTCCCTCCGGGTTTTTCTTATTCTCAGGGTGAAATCCGCTAACATAAGAAGCGCATCCCTTAGTGTATACTTTGGATATTTTGTAGTTGGTGAACGCGACGATTTCATTTATTCCGTTTCCCATGTAAATTAAGACTAAAATCCTTAAAGTTGACAAATAATTGTTTCAAAAGTAATGTGTTGTGTAAGAATTAATTCTTCCTTAACTGCTCATTAATAACAGCGGCATCTTTTTCAATATCTTTCTTAAAATCTCTTAGTATACCCCTCATTAAACTGATGCCCATAACCCTTTCATCCATTGTCCCATAATAAAATCCTGCATTAAAAGTTCTACTTGAAATATAGTCGTATTTCTTAATTATTTTCTGGCTTCTATTATAAATGAATATTTTTATCTCTAAATTGCCCCTATAACTATCTATCGGCATTCCGAGAACATTCAGAATAAATAAAGAGGCTCCGGACAAAAATGAAAGAAATTGACCTGAGCGATCAATAGAGAATAATATTACCCTTGGCTCTATATTTCCATAAATCGTCCCATTAGGATCTGTCAATATTATGTTCTTTTCCAGTTCCCTCTCAAACAAGGTATAGAAGTAAGATTGGGTACTGAGATCTTTTACATCGGATTGTTCAAATTTTGTCGAAGCCAGATTAGATATTTCTAATGGTAAGAGTCGATTTGAAACAGCATCGTTGCTTTGGATAAGCATTTTTGGATCAAACGTAGCGCAGGATATAGAGGTAAAAGTCAAAATAATAATAAAAAGAGTAGAACATTTTCTCATATTATTTCCTCCAATTAAGATTCCCCAATAAAAAGCGGGCGCATATTCCCACTGGCGACCGTGAAGGAAGACCAAGTAAGACTGCATTTCCCGCCCCCCTTTCGGGGAGTGATGCAGCTTACCCTACTTCACGGTCAGAGGCCTAAATCCTCTTTAAGGTAATGCTTTAAACCAAATTATCTAACTCAAGTTTACTGCAAAAACTAAATCAAGCAACTATTATTAACTACCTTTCTTTTCAACTAATCAAGTAGCATCGGAATGATCTGCAAAAACTTTTTTTAAAAATTTTCCCTCTAATGTATAAATAATTAATCCCCTTCCACCGGCTTCTGGTTTCTGCCAATGCGTCACAAAATAATATTTTTCATCTATCAAAAGCACATTCCATAATTCATGACATACTTCAATCAAAAGAGTGCCGTCATTTTGCAATAGTATTCCAAAATAAGGATATTCGTCTCCGAGATCATCATCGTCACAGGAAAACTTAAAAATCCCCTTGATTAAAAGATATTCTTTATTTATGGTCAATAAATCGGTTAATTCATGCTTTTTAATATACGGCTCCTGTAGATGAATTTTTTCAAATATTTGTTCCTTGGATATATTTGCCTTTTGTAATTCTACATGCTCAGCTATCCGCGTTAAATCTTCCTTCCTTTCCACTATAACATGCACATTACTATCGTGCGAAGAAGCACCATCAGTATCAAAACAAATATCGCAACCGATTCCAGTATGATAAAGATGAAAACCCGTGATTTGTTCTACTGAAGACACTTTAGACTTGTTAAATGATACTGCATAATATCCTTTTTTTATTAAAATGCTGCTTTTTACAATATCTTCTGTAACATCCTTTGTTGTTATCCGATCAAGTCGTTCGTCAACATTATGCTTCTTTATTAATTGATTTATCCAATCCCAACTAGCGCCGTAATCATCATTTATGTAATTCTTATAGGCAAAATAAATATTAGATAATTGCATGATCTTTAGAGTAATTTTAGGAAAATATGAAACTTCTCCGAGCAGCTATTGGTTGTTTATTCATTTATTTGTTTTGTCGCTCTTTCGCTTTAAGGTATTTATCTCGCTCTTTATTAAACTCATCAATTAAAGCTACTCGTTCACTGCTACTAAACATACCTCTTAGATTAAAAATGCCGTTAATGCCGTTTAAAATGCGCGAATACAAAATTCCCTCAGTTTCTTTCCATTCTTCCCAAGTATAAAAAGCGGGTATTTTAGCTACTTCATCAAAATATGCAGTAAGATACTGCTGCCTTACTAATTTACTCTGTGATTCAATATTAATAGTTAATTCCTCTAATTGAAGAGCTATCCTATTTAAATAATCCTTATCAGTAAATAAACCCTTCTTCTCTTTTTCTTTTAGATCGTCTAATTTCTTACTTATGACTTGTGTGCGCTGTTCATCTCGCATCTCTGCGATTCGCTTATCTAATTCTTCTGTTTTCTTCTCTAAATGCTGATAAGCGATAGATAAAATAAGAGCCACAAAGGCTAAAAGAGCTACAGCTAACTTTATTAACCAATGCCATCTGGTAAAAAAAGGAAACGCTACCACGATAGCAAATGCACCTAAATAAAAAATAGAGCTATAGTATATTACCTTCATCTGCCTCCTCCAATAAAAAACAAAACCTTTTTCAAGAGTTGTCTTTAAATTTAACTACTTAGATCCCATTACCATTCCTTTGTGTATAAACGGATTATACCTCTAACCCTCGATCCAGGCAACAACCTTCTTGGTAACCACTACTATCTCCCGGCACCTATCGCAACCAAGTAAATGCCCCTCTATCTGGCCTACCTCATCATCAGAGAGCAATTTGTCAATATAGCAAGCCATATCGTTTTCATCTGGACAATCAGCCATATCTTCGCCTCCTAATACAATAGACAAAAGAAGTGGGTAAATCTAACTAACTATTTATCTTGGCATAAGCATACTCTGGGGTGTATAATTGGAGCATGGATAAAAAACTTAAGAAGATAATAATAAGAGAAGTTATTATTGCAATCTGCATCTTTGTTACAGTATTGATAAATTACTTTATTCCCAACGAAAAACAAGTATATAACTATTTAGGTACTACTGGCGGTCATTCTTATAAAGTGTCATTTCTTCAACCAATACTTACATTTGATGAGTTTAAAGAGAAAGTTACCATATTCAAGGAAATTGTAAAATTTTACCCAGAATCTTTTAATAAAAAGGCCAACAAGGATATTGTTGAATTAGAAGGATGCCCAGCAGACCTTGAAATTGAAACAATAGGCTGGACTAATTCCTTTTGGGGAAGATTAAGAAATACTCTACGAAACTTGGTGGTATTGATTGTTTTCGCATATGCGATTTATCTTCTCATTCGCTTAATTATGACAATTAAAGCATACGGAATTAATAAAACACTAACCACAATAAAAAAGATATTTAAGAAAGCTCTTGAAAAAGAATTCCTGATTAAGGTCATTCTGATATTAGGTATTCTATTTTTATTGATTTCTATTCTGAAATCTTGCGGTATATACAAAACCCCTACATATAGAGGTCTTAGGTCAGGATCTCGACTTCGCTAATCTTAATCTATGCATTAGAAACGCTTCCTTGGAATGAAAGAGTGTTCGGGATACTTAGGTCTTTCCATCAAGACGCTCTATCAATGGACGCACGAAAAGAAAATCCCTCATTACAAGTTTGGTAAGATAGTTAAGTTTGATCTGAAAGACTTAGAGATCTAGATTAAACGGAAGAAAATAAAACTTTTGTGGAAGATTGAAATTTAGGGTGTAAAAGAAAAACCGACCAAATAATCCCCTTCTCCTTATTCAGCCATATTTCCCCTTGCAAATAACCTATCAAACAAACGGTCGTTTGTTTAGTAAACATAGAAAACCTGGATAGTGAAGTTGGAACATTAAAAGGTAGTTTATAATATACTAGACTAGAGTAAGGGAGACTAATTCAAAGACAACGGTTCTTCTAATAAAACACCAACTCTGTCATTTTCAGAACGGACAGCTACGCCTATCCTGGTGTCTGCATCTTTCCAGCTACCTCCAGGTGAAATTGAAAAGTTAATTCTGTCACCAATGTTTATATTCTTTTTTGGTTGTTCAATGCATATCCCATATTCACAAATATCAATTATTCTCGTAGAACCGTAAACATCTCCTGTATTACAATCTTTACATATTGCATGCAAAGATACAGGATTACGTTTAAACATTCTCCTATCAAAACATTCTGGCATTTGATCTACTGTGACAAGTCTTGGATTAAAACATTTAATACCTAAAGCAGTAGCAACATCAAATAAATGGCAATCGGAAGAAAATATATACGTTTCCTCTGCGCTGCTAGAAAGACTATTAAGTTCAAGTCCCGTAGCAATAACAAGCATATCAGCCATATCTATAACACGATTCCTAGCAGTGATAGTGAACGATTGATTAAAAATCTCTTCTGTTCTTGCAAACAAACTTGCTTCAGTAGGATAAGGATTGAGCTTACCATCTTTAACATCTTGCCTCAGTCTATTGATAAGACCAGATCTTTCAGTAATCGACATCGGAGTAGATGTTAATTGACTTTTTTTATGGGCATTGTAGAACTGCTGTATTACTTCAGAGAAACAAACATAAGGAATATATAATTCAATCTTAGTGTTCTGATAGAGGACATCAATTAAATACTGAGCGTTTTGATCGGTAGGTTGAAATCGTTGCAGAATAGCAGATGTATCTAATACACAATAATGCACATTATTCAGAAGTAGCCTCAACCATAGAATAAGCCACCTTTTTAGTGATTTCCCTTACTCTATCAATACTCGGAACGTGGGGAGGCGTCGCCTCAAGCCATTTCTCAAAGTCTCCCCCGTTTTTTATCTTAGCCAGCTTTACAATCTCTTTTTCTTGTTTCATTACCCCCCCCTTGCTTTTTTAGCTATCTTACATCTTCTTGAGGTTTACTTATTTTACCTCTCTTAAAGCATCTCCGTCAAGCATTATTTATCTCTAAAATGTACACCTAATAAGCTAATCCCGAATACTTGCAAAAAAACTCAAATAAGCCCTAAAATCAACGAAGCCCTTTCAATGCCCATTTCCTTTATCATTCAAAAATCACCTCACTACGAGCCTATTTCCCTATTCTGCTTTGCTTAAAACTTGCATATCTCCGACTTTGGCATCCTGGTTGCGCTGATAGGCCGGACACCTTACTACTTTTACCAACTTCCACTGCTTACACTCTTGGCTGCAATTCTTGCAAAGCCTATTTACCCCGCTTAAAGCCATTGCTCCTCCTTACCAAACAATCGTTCGTTTGTTTACCATGCCTTCCTTCTCCTTGAAAACCTGTAAAAACGACCGGGAGGATTGTTTGCTCCTACTAATCTCCTAGAACATCATACTTATCATTAGTAAATTCCTTTATTTGCTGGGCCAGTCTATTCTTGGCCTTAACCGGGAATGCAAACGTCAAAGCTAGAGCGTCTGCGTTCCCGGGACTTGCTAATCCGCGTTTACGCATGCTGTCTTTACTTTCCAGTACAATGCAATCGCGTATGTTTATATGGCTCTCTGGGCCGGTTAGATCTACAATCATCTTAGGATCTTTGGGGACACAGCCACCTTCTATGAGCCACTGCTTTAGCATACCCCATATCTCTGCACGCTTATTAGCGAACCCTGGAGTTCCGCTCTTTGCCCCAAAGTTAACAAGCGTCCAGTTACGGTTTAGCGTCTTACCAAAGGAGTATATCCCTGTGCCGTAACCTTGGTCTATAAAGACTGCGTCTGCTTTCTCTGCGTCTTCGTAGTGCGCAAGTGCACCGGCTATTTTACTGTCGTCATCATTCTTTTGAAACTCTGCAAGCTTTTTAGCCATTAAACCTTGCCGTAAATAGATAACTATGTTATCTCCACCTGTCCAAGCTGGATCAAGACCGATTATCTTTGGTGCCCAATAGTATGAGTTCTCTCCAAGTTTGCGCCCAGCTGCAGCCTCTGCTATGTCTGTTGGGATAAACTGTAGGTCGCTTGCCTTAGGAAACTTTCCTAGAACGTGAACACGTACCCAGTCACTGTCTATTCCGTAGTCTCCAATCCACTGACTAAGCTGTTCTTTGTTAGTAATCTTAACTGTTTGGCTATCTATCTGCCAAGTTTTCCATCTATTCCGAGACTTAGCAAAGCAACTATGAAAGCGCCCTGTATTTCGTGTTGGATTACCAAAGACAGCCCAGATTATTTCGGTACCTTCATCAGTAAGAGCGCCTTCAGTAACTTCCCATATAATATCAGGAATAGCCGAAGCTTCATCCATTATCACAATAATACGTTTGCCCTTATTGTGTAGTCCCGCAAACGCTTCTGAATTATGCTCTGACCAGGGAATCTGATCTACACGCCAAGTCTTTTCATGTTCTGGATCAACTGAATAGATTGCCGTTGCGGTAAAAGTAAACCAGTGTTTAGCTATAAATAACCGATACCATTTAGCAAGTTCAGCCCAAGTTTTAGTCCTGAGCTGATTTTCTGTGTTAGCGGTAACTATTCCACGAGTATCTTCGAAGGTAGATAACGACCAGAGGATAATCCAGGACACTAAAGCGGATTTACCTACGCCATTTCCTGAAGCAGTTGCCAGCCTTATCGCTTCATTCGAAGTCAATAAGCCATCCCTAATGGCGCAAAGTAGGTCCTTCTGCCATACATCCGGCCCATCAAAGCCTAAAAGCTCGCCCTTGCCCCATTCAAAAGAATATAAAACCCAATCGTAGGGGTCTTTAGATATTGAAACCATATCATTAATCAAGTCACGTTCCGGATTCTGTGCTGATAACTTTGCCATTGATTATTCTTTCCCTTGCTTCTTTTATTTTGTTAGCAAGAAATATCTGGGTTACATGTTGAGATTGATCTATCAGGGTATTTCCGTCATTACCTATAAGTGATTTTAATTTTATTAGAAGCTCAAGGGCTTTTATCTGTGTTGGGTTATCCGGCACCTCAATAAAGTCCACTGTCTTTTCGTCTGCATCGCCATAGGTAATATTGGCTGATATCTGCCGCTTAGCTTCAATCAATTCAATAAGCTTATCGATAATTTTCTCATCCGTTAGACCCCTTTTATCCAAAAGAACCATAAAAGCAAGCCGAATGTGAGGCTTAGTGAGGTTTTCATAGCCCTGTTCTTTACCTAAGGCATATCCTGCCCTGCGCGCCGCCAAGCTTGCATTACCGGTTTCAATATAATATTTAATGAATTTCCGCTGTTTTAGGGTTAATTTTACTTCGTTTTTCATGCATTATCCTTTGTCTACTGACAATTACTGACAATTCTGACGATATTTCTTTATTGTTATCCTCGTGCTTTATAGCGGTAAAAAAGATAGGAGATAGCAAGATAACATAGAACAATAATCGTCAGCTTCGTCAGTATCGTCAAATGATTGCCCCCGTTGCTCCTACTCCCATCCATATCCTTATATCTCCTGATCCACTTCGGCCATCTGTTATCTTACCCTGAAAATGCTTTGCCAATTCTTTACCAAATTTCTTCTTAGCTAAGCTCTTATAGCCATTCTTCTTACACCATTCACTATAAGAATTATAAAGTTCCTGCTTAGAAATAATGGCATCTGACTCTAAATTGCACTCTTCCTCAACAAAAGTAAGAACATTGTTATTTTCTTTGCGATATTCCTCTACCTCTTGTTTTATGCCTGTAGAAAGCTCAAAATAACCTCTCTGGCGCAATCTTCTAAGGCCCTCAACCATCCAAGCAAAGATTCCGTCCATTTCAACCTCAAGTTCATGCTTTAAGTTTTTATTCTGTTCATCTTCCTTAAACTGCCGATTAAATCTTAAAACAATTATCCTCCTATAGAAAGCGTCTGTTTTATCATCTACTCTTGGCATACTATTAAGGGCGAAGATTAACTTACAGAAGGGATTGAATTGTATAACATTCTGATATTTAAGATCCGCGCTAATCGTATCTCCAGATATTACCGCCTTCATTAGAGAATCATAGACCGAACTTTTAGCATTGGTTTCAATAGAAATATTGGCTAACCGGTTATAAAAATTAGCGGTATAATGCGGGTTATTAAATAACTCTAATGGAACAGAACTATAATTTCTTTTCCCAAGTATCTGCTGAAGGATATGTAGTATCGTAGATTTTCCGTTTGCACCTTCTCCTATTGTAAAAAGCGCCTTTTCGTACTTAGTTTCCTTTGTAAGACACAACCCAAAAAACTCTTGTAATATATCTGCTTTCTCAATATCATCCAAGAATATTTCCTTTAAGGATTCAAGCCATTTACCGCACTTTGCATTTGGATCATAATTTACCGGCAACTGTATTGTTGACTTAAAATCAGATGAATGAGGAATAAGCTTTAAAGTCTCAAGATCAAACATACCATTCTTCAAATTCAACAGCTTGCTTGCATTCAAATCTTCAGAACATCCTAAGGCTATATCAACTCTCAAGGAATGGAGGATCTCATTTGCTTTAAACTGGGTGAATTTATCTTTCAATTTAGCCTTTATGAATTTCTTTATCTTATCTTCCTTGACCAACAGGAACACTCCTAATTCATATTCGTAATAGCCATCACAATACAATAGAGTTTTATCTCTTTGAATACTTTCGGCTATCTGATTGCAATTTTTAATCTCAATCTCATTGGGTTCTCGTGTATCTTTGAGAGCATTCGTAAACTCTTTTTCTAATAAAACATTCGTACTCATTATGCCACCCCTCCAAAACAAAGAGATCCGACTGCTTCTTTAAAATCGTAATTTTTCAATAACTTCACAAAATCTATAGCATCTCCGTGAGCTTGACAGCCAAAACAATGGAATGAATTATCCGGGTAGATAACAAAACTGGCAGTATCCTCATTGTGAAATGGACATAATGCAGTATATCTTGAACCTAGTTTTCTCAGCTTCTGGAAAGAATATAAACTTAGAATGGGAGTTTGCTTGGCGGCCTCTTTCTTCTGCTCAAAATCTACAATATTCTTAGAGTGCTTAGTATCAGCAATTAATATCTGAAGCCTTTTAAGGCGTGCCAATTGCTCTACCGTCTCTATAAATCTTGGATTAACAAAAGACTTGTAGGCCTCCCTCCAGAACCAGCGAGAGAAATCATCTTTAATACCGCCAATCTTCTTTAATACAGGCATTACTTCCTTGCTGAGGAGCTTCCCCTTCACCCTCATCCACTCATCTATCTTCTGCGGGATTATCTCCCTCGCCTCCGGAAATATCTTCAATAACTCAATCTCTGTTGGATATGAAAAAGTTGAGATGTCTTCATACCGGCAAAGCCCATCATTCCAATAAGTTTCTTTATTAATTGCTACCATCGTTTCCTCCTGGCAATTTCCTACCACTTTTCTACCACTTTTTTAAACAAAAAAGCCACTTCTGTTATCTTGCGATAACTTGAAATGGCTTTAATAAACTTGTGATGTAACCTATTGATTTATATGGGAGATTTGATACTTTTGGTAGGGTTAAGACGAGGTAATAGCAGTGTGTATAAAAAGTACATCGGAGAGGCAGGGATTCGAACCCTGGAACCCTTGCGGATTACGTGTTTTCCAAACACGCGCGCTCGACCACTACGCGACCCCTCCAAATCTTCCTACTGGTTCATATTATAAACTTTACAACTTAAGTTCAAACTGAGAATTTCGCAACTTCACTTCTTTCAGAATATTTCTTATTAGCAAAGTGGCGTCATCCAAAGCTTGCTTAGATTCTGATCCGGAAAGCAACGTTCCAGCCTCATATGTCAATTCGTTCCTTTTCCTGCGCATCGTTTCAAAATGATTAACCAGGCTGACATATTTGTCGCCTAAAATAGCACCGGTCATTTCTACCACGGTTTTGTGCTGCGCACCATCCGTAGGCCTATAGCCTTTCAAGAGAAGGAGCGCGCGCCCCGCTTTAAGCATAGCCGTGTATGCCATTATATAAGTTGCCCTATCTGCTATATGTAATGTCTTTTTAGACTCCTCTAAATCTATGATCGCCTCCTTTAAAAGGGGTTCTATCTGAACAATGCCGACCTTCTGTGCCGCGAGTTTTCCCTCTTTTTCTAATTTCTTTGCAAGGCCCTCAATCATTGAAATTACCTTTCAATAATATAACCTTGCCTTTAATAACAATATTAAGAAATCCACCTTTTATCTGACTCTCTTTCACAAATTCTGTTTTAGTATAGGAGCTAAAATTAGCCTCTCTATTTAATCTTGATTCCAGCATGCGCAATTTTCGCGTGAATTCGTCTCTCGGAAAAGAACCGACCACAACAATATCTATATCAGAATTTCCTTTCTCTTTTCCTTTTGCATAAGAACCATATATGAAAGCAAGTTCTATCCCCGCATATTCAGAAACCAACTGTCTTAAGCTCCCCTCTATTCCCTCGGTTTTAAATACTATGTTTTTAAGATCATTGAATAAAGGATATTTTTTATCTAGAGAATAAAGCTTTATTGATCCCTTAGTAGAAGAGATAAATATACCTTCTCGTTCAAGTTTACACAGCTCCCTTGAAAGGTTGCCTGGGTCAGCATTTAGGATAATACCAAGCTGGCGAACGTAACAAAACTTTTCCGGATTGGTGAAAAAGTAGGAAAGCAGTTTTGATCTTAATTTTGAGCCGGTAAAAGGTGTCATCGGATTAGCTTTACTGTTGTATAATTTACATCAACTGATGTAAATTATACAACTTCTTAGGTTTCAAGTCAAGTCTATTAATTATCCATGCCGTTTATCAAAATTATCGGAAGGAGCAGGATTCGAACCTGCGAGGCCTTGCGGCCTGGACGCTTTCGAGGCGTCTGGATTCAACCACTCTCCCATCCCTCCAATTATAAATTCTTAAAACGTCTATCTTTCCGGTAAAGCCTTTTGGTCAACAAATTTCTGATATTTATGCAAGTGTTTATTATTATGTGTGCCTACTTCTTGAAAATATTTTGCAATTTCATTCTTTCTATGTACATAGACGCGCCTGCCGGTCATGCAAGGATGATAACCATTTTTATCAAGAATAGTGTAAAAACTTTTAAGCAAGGGAAAAGAAGCATTCGTAAAACATAAAGCAAAATTATAATATCGCTTTTTATTAACGTTATGTGCATACGCATAGCAGGAGCCATCGGTATCCATGAGTCCCCTCAAACATGCAACTGCAAATTCATTTTTTTTCAAAACCCAATCGGGAACAGTAACAGATTGCCTTACCTTATTCCCCACCTTAAGCCCATATCTCCCAGCTAATAATTCAACAAGATTTTTTCCTGAGACAACTATACGCGCGGCATTTTCATTTTTCCGCAACATAACGGATGATTGAATATGAAATAACTTTTCAATGAGGCTTTTTACATAAGCCAAATATTCTTTATCAGTCTGCGAATTAAGAGTTATATTAAGCTGATAATTTGTCAGACCTCCGTCGCCAAGCATAATTCCTATAAATTCTGCTAATTCAAGCGAATATCCGGAATTATATATTTCTTTCCTGACAATAATTCCGGATTGTAAAGCCCTCAGGGGGTTCATCCTTATTAACCTCTGAATCGCTAATCCGCCCTTACGTCTTCCCTCCGGCGTAGCAAGCGCACCATACAGTTGAAACCTCTTTAACGCTCCCATCCGAGAATATTTCTTCGCACTCCAATAATCCTCTAAAATTTCAATACTTTGAGGCATAGGAATTTTAGTCAAAGAAAGTAAATCCTTTAAAGAATCATGATCCATTGTGAATTTTTCACATCGCCAATCTCTAAGAGTCCTCTCATTAATATTAAGAAATTTCGATGCTTCTATCCAATCATTCTTGAAATAAAGTCCGACAGAATTAAGAAAACGACGCTGTTCTCCCTCAGGAAATTTAACTCGTGATATAATTATATAAGTAGTTACGGTGGGGCAGAGATTCGAACTCTGGGTGGGCTTACGCCCACAATAGTTTTCAAGACTATCACCTTAGACCGCTCGGTCACCCCACCAATTATTTAAACAAAAAAAGCTGCTTAAAAACCGAATAGAATATGCCCTTAACTATGTTAAAAGAAGTGCTACAGAAATCAACAAATGAAAAACCACCAAAAATAAAACTAAGACCCAGAGCCAGCAAGGTAAGGTTCAGAATGAAAATAAAAGAAAATCCAAAAATATAATTTGCCTTTAGAAAATCGCCTTTTTTAGAACGGATGGTTTTGGCTGCAAAAACCAGATGTAAAATAGTGCTAAAACCTATTGCAAAAAGTGAATACTCCAGCAATTGAGCTGATTTAATCCCGATGGATAGCAATCCGTAAATAATAAAGATCAAAATTGTATAAATCGGCAACAAAAACGGGGCGACATTTACCAGCGGCTTAAAAAAACTGAACATAAACTCTAAAAGCTTATGCCCTTTATTATAAAGTGCCGCCGGCTCCCAGATAAATAAATAGATCGCCAGAAAAGTAATTATCCCGTCATAAAAAAACTGCTGCAGGCCTTTGTCGATCTGTACAAATTCATTCAAGAAAGATACAACCGAGGAATAAACAACGGGCAGGATAAAAACCGCTAAGATAACTTTAATCACGCCAAACAGCTTACTGGATAAACCGGAAATTTTACTGGAAAAATCTCCTCTTAGTCCGCTGCCAAAATCATCTTTTTCCGGTTTATCCTTATTCTTTAACGCAGCTTTATCAGGAAATTCTTTTTTGGCCATTTAAATATGGTTGCAGTACTTTAGGAATCAATACCGAACCATCCTCCTGTTGATAGTTTTCTAATATCGCAATCACCGTGCGCGGCAAAGCAATGCCTGAGCCGTTTAAAGTATGCACAAATTCGACCTTCTTGCTTTCTTTACGGCGGAATCTGATGTTGGCCCGGCGCGCCTGGAAGCTTTCAAAATTACTGCAGCTGGATACCTCCAGCCACTTATCCGCCCCGCCGGCATAAGCCTCTAAATCATAACATTTGCTGGCAGAAAAACTCAAATCCTGCGTTGCCAGCATCAAGACCCGGTAAGGCAGCTCTAAAAGCTGCAAAACCTCTTCGGCATTAACAACCAGTTTCTCCAATTCTGCGCAAGAATCTTCCGGCTTAACAAATTTAACCATCTCTACCTTATCAAATTCATGCACCCGGTTTAAGCCCTTAGTATCTTTTCCGTAAGAACCTGCTTCCCGTCTGAAACACGCCGTATAGGCAGTATAATAGACCGGCAGCTTGTCTTCGTCCAATATCTCATCGCGGAAAATATTAGTTACGGGAACCTCAGCAGTAGGGATGAGAAAAAGATCATCATCTTTTAATTTATACATATCCTCTTCTAATTTCGGCAGTTGTCCGGTGCCCAGCATCGAAGCGCGGTTGACTAAAAACGGGGGAAGCACTTCGGTAAACCCGTGCTTAGCAGTATGCAGATCAAGCATAAAATTGATCAGTGCCCGCTCCAGGCGAGCCCCCCCACCCTTAAAAAGAATAAAGTTTGAGCCGGTAATTTTAGTTGCGCGGTTAAAATCCACAATATCCAAATTCTGACAAAGTTCAATGTGACTAAGCGGCTTAAAATTAAATTTCTTCGGCTCTCCCCAACTGCGCACAGTTTTATTTTTTGTTGCGTCTCCTACCGGCACAGAGGCATGCGGCACATTTGGAATATTCAAAAGCAGTTTATTTAATTCTGCTTCCTTGCCTTTTATCTGGTTATCCAGCTCAGCGATACGCTTGGAGATCTCCTTCATCGACGAGATTTTAGCTTTAGCGTCTTTCTTTTCTTTGAGCAAGACACCTATTTCGTCATTGGCTTGATTACGCTTAGCCGCCAATTCCTCAAATTCAGCCAATTCTTTACGCCGCGCATCGTCAATTTTAAGAATACCGTCAATATCGATCTTTAAAACACGGTTCCTAATCGCCTGCTTAACTTGATCCTGATTTTCTCTGATAAATTTTATATCCAGCATTTTTATCCTTTAATAACACCCAACGGCCGCATTCTGCAGACACGTTTTCCGATTCCCGCATTAGCCACAACATCCACAACATCATTTACATCCTTATAAGCAGAAGGCGCCTCTTCTACGAGAGTGTTACGACCAAAAGCTTTTACTATTATACCCTTAGAGCTTAATTCTTTCAATAACATATCTGTACTGGTAGATTTAGCAGAGGCAGTACGGGATTTTAAACGGCCTGCTCCATGACAGCAGCTGCCGAAGGTTTCCTCCATTGCCTTTTGCGTACCGACTAACAGATATGAATTTCTACCCATATCCCCCGGGATAATTACCGGTTGGCCGATTTTTCTATATCTTTGCGGTATTGCCGGATTGCCCGGACCAAAAGCGCGGGTGGCACCTTTACGATGTACACAAAGATTTTTCTTGATACCGCCAACTTCATGTTTCTCAATTTTGGCAATGTTATGGGCAACATCATAAATCAAAGACATTCCTAATTTTTGCCAGGAAGAGCCAAATATCTTCTCAAAAACCTGCCGCGTCAGATGCATCAGACATTGTCGATTTGCCCAGGCATAATTTGCCGCGCATCTCATTGCCCCTAAATAAGCCTTACCTTCGCTGGAATTTACCGGAGCACAGGCTAACTGCCTATCGGGAACATTGATTTTATATTTTGATAAACTTTCCACCATCTTGCGCGCATAATCTTCGCAAATCTGATAACCGAAGCCGCGCGAGCCGGAGTGAATCATTACCATTATCTGTCCTAAATTTAAACCCAAAGTATCGCAAGCCTCTCGATCATAAAGCTGATCGATTACCTGAATTTCTAAAAAATGATTTCCTGAACCAAGTGTACCTGATTGAGCCTTGCCTCTTTGAAAAGCGCGTTCTGAAACTACCTCTGGATCCGCTCCCTGGATTGCACCGTTTTCTTCGGTACATTCAAGATCATCCTCTGTGCCAAAACCCTGTTCTACCGCCCAGCGAGCACCCTTTAATAATATCTGCTTTTCCTCTTTGGCCCCTACTCTTATATTACCTTCTGAGCCGACTCCTGCGGGAACATCCAAAAATAACCGACTTACTAAATCTTCAATTCTATTCTTAACATCATCATATTCTAAATTAGTTTTTACTAACCTTACTCCGCAATTTATGTCAAACCCCACGCCACCGGGGGAAACAACCCCGCCTACTTCAATATCCGTCGCGGCTACCCCACCGATCGGAAATCCATAACCCCAATGGATATCCGGCATCGCTAATGCATAATTAACAATCCCCGGCAAAAACGCAACATTGGCTACCTGTTCTAAGGCCTTATCTTTATAAATACTCTCTAATAATTTTTCACTGGCATAGATTAATCCGCTCACACGCATCCCCGGCTTATAGCTTTTGGGAATGCGCCAACGAAAATCATCAATTTTTTCTAATGGGATATTTTCAGGCATTTTTGATTTTAGATATCGAATATCACTTCGGCTTGCCAGTGTGAGCCGGTTTTTTGGACTTTGAGCTGATGGTAGGTTGCCGCTTTGATCTCGATATTAGTTTTATAATTTCTAATGTCGCTGCCTACGGCAATGGCGTCGACAAACTGCTCGTTGATCTGATTGATTTTAATATCTTCGAAGATTAAGGCTTCTGCAGCGGATAGTGACAATAATTCATTAAGCCAGTTAACAAAAAGCTCTTCTCTATTATCTGCTTTTTGCGTGATTACGATTTTATGTTTTTCCGGGATGAGAGTTTTTTGTTTCTCTGCAGAGATATCTTTTATCGCCAATCCTGCATTCCTAAACAGCCCCTCCAGCGAGGAGGACTTAACTCTGATACCGATATCTGCAGTATGTTCTAATACTTCATAATTCTTCATCCGTTTTTTAGATAGGAAAAACTTGGGCCATGTTGGAGTCGAACCAACGACCTTGATCTTAAGAGGATCCTGCTCTGCCAATTGAGCTAATGGCCCTAAAATCGTTAAGTGTAGTAAAAAGTATAACTTAGATAAAAAATGAAATCAAGGGAATTGTTTTGCGCCTAGGTGGAATCGAACCACCAACAATCAGTTCCGAAGACTGATGCTCTATCCAGTTGAGCTATAGGCGCATTAAACTATCTCGGCCTTATTCCCCAGGATCTCTCTTATCTTCTCGAGCTTAGATCTCTCTACCGCAGAAATATCTTTTTCAGCAGGCCTACGTACAGGAGAATTTAGCTGAATCTTATCCGGATTAATAAGTTCAATTACCTTTTTTAGCTCTTCAATATGCTGCAAATCATCATTTACTCCGGCAACTAACATTATTTCAAGCCAAATCTTTCCGCGGAATTCTTTTCTTAACGCAATAAGCCCCTCAATAATCTCGTTTAATTTTATATCGGCATTAGGCCGGTCAATCTGCTTAAAGATCTGCTCCTTGACCGCATCCAAAGAAGGAACAATTAGATCAGCTTTTACAATTCCTTTACGTACTGCAGGGTCGCCTAAAAGCGTAGAATTAGTAATTACGGCAATTTTGGCGCCGGTTATGGCCCTTGCCTGATCAATAATTTCTCCGATACTGGTATTTAGCGTCGGCTCACCTAATCCGGAAAGCGTAACAAATTTTAACTCCTTAAATTCTTGAGGATTAATTTTTATCCAGGATTTTAACTCAGCGATGATTTCAAAAGCTTTGGCGTATTCTTTTCTTTCAGAGACGGTCGAACCCACAGAGCCCCATTGGCAATAAATACAATCCAGATCGCAGATTTTATCAGTGCTTAAACTTAACCCTAGCGAAAGCCCCAGCCTGCGTGATTTTATCGGTCCGTAGATATACTTCATTTTTTATAATAAATTTTTAAGGCGCTACTGGTTAAGTAGCGCCTTAAAGTTTAATTTATAATTAATAGAAAGATTAAATTATTTAACTTCAACTACGCAATTATGCGAACCAAGTGAATTGGCCACACAAGAGGTACAGCGCGGATCATTTGTCCAATTCTCATCTACGACAAATTTATATTCGTGCCTACCCGGTTTAAGGGCAACTTTGGCCATCCAATTGCCTTTACTGTCTTTTTTCGCCAGTAACTTCTTAGTGTCCCATTTATTAAAACTTCCGGCGATGACAACTCTTTTGGCTCCCGGGGCATACAACTTAAATTCTATTGGTTTTGCTCCTGCTATCCGTGGCATATTAGCCTCCTTTTTTATTATATTATTCTCACACTACAAATCACTACTGTCAAGATTTTTTATACTGCAACAATCGAAATACCCCTCTTATCCGCAAGGATAAGACTTTCTTTTTGATCAAGGAAAAGAGTTTTCCCTGCTTCAAAAGCGAGGCATTTGACATGCGCCTTAACTAAGTTCTTAACCGTATTTAATCCGATAACCGGAATATCAAAACGCATATCCTGCTTGGGTTTACTGACCTTCACGATTACAATATTACCGTAGCCTATTTTAGCTGAACGGCGGATTAAATTATCCGTTCCTTCAAAAGCTTCAACCGCCACGATTGTCTTGGCTTTCACCGCAACGGTCTGGCCGATATCCAGACTTGCCACTGCTTTAGCCAGGCTTAAACCAAAATAAACATCTTCCCAGGTATCAAAATCCGGTTGGCGTTTAGTAAGGGTACCTTTTTTAGGCAGGTATTCTTCGATGAAAGTAGTGGAATCTAAAAGCGTAAGGCCCTCTGCTTCTAATTTTTGCGCCACAGCTCCGAACAACGTATCTGTTTTTTTATCTTTGAGGCTCTGCAAAATCTGTTTTAACTCCGGGCTTTTGTCGATTTCTTTACTGAACAACCGGCGCGGGCTGATTTGACCAGCCATAATTATACCTTCAACTTCCTCATTTTTAAATATCTCAAACATTCTCTGGAATTCAGCTAAACCAATCCAGTATATTTTATCAACGAGATGCTTAAGTTTCGGCGAGGTATCGCCTTTAATTGCGACAGCGACAATTGAACAGCCTTTTTTCCTGGCACACTCGGCAAAAAGTAGGGGGAATTTTCTATTTCCGGCGATTAAACCAATTTTCTTCATATCTAACGGCAGGAGCGGGTTAAGCCGCGCTCAGAGCTTTTAGCGAAATTAATCAGATAGGATATCTCTTCATTTTTTTCTAGCTCTTTTTCAACTTTTTCCACGGCATGTTTTACGGATAATCCAGAGTTAAATATTATTCTAAATGCCTGGTCAAGCTGCTTTATCGAGGCGCTGGAAATACCCTTGCGCCTTAAACCGATTAAATTTAATCCATAGACGCGCGCCGGGTGTCCGTCACAGGTTGAAAACGGAGGAATATCCTGAACTACCTTGGAGCATCCTCCGACGATGGAAAGCATCCCGATCCTGACAAACTGATGAATGGCAACTATCCCACCGATAACCGCTTTATCTTCAATCGTGACATGTCCGGCCAGCGTACAGTTATTCGCTAAAACACACCCATTGCCAACCTTACAATCATGAGCAATATGTGAATAGGCCATCAGCAAATTATTATCTCCGATGATCGTCTTAGCACCTTCTTTGGTCCCCGGATTAAGGGTGCAATACTCGCGGATAATATTATGATTGCCGATCTCTAAAAATACTTTTTCGTCTTTAAATTTAAGGTCCTGCGGACGGCTGCCGACTACTGCTCCGGTAAATATTTCACAGGATTCTCCGATTGAAGTATTGCCTTCAATTACGCAATGTGCACCAATTTTAGTTTCAGCCCCGATACTGACATTATCGCTGATCACGCTATAAGGGCCGACAACTACGCTTGTTTCTAATTTGGCTAACGGAGAAACTATTGCCGAAGGATGTATTTTCATAATTAATTATCTACTAGCGCAAACATTAAATCCGCCTCTGCGACGACCTTACCGTCCACCAGGGCCTTACCATGTACAGAACCGATCTTTGAGCGCATTTTACCAGCCTCAACCTCAAAAACCAACTTGTCTCCGGGAACAACTGTCTTTCGAAATTTTGCATTATCGATCGCCATAAAAAACGCCAGCTTTCCTTTATTCTCTTCACTGGCCAGCATCATTACTCCGCCAACTTGAGCCATTGCCTCAATAATAATCACTCCCGGCATGATCGGCCGGCCCGGAAAATGGCCTCTAAAAAAATCATCATTAATAGTCAGGTTTTTAAATCCTACTGCGCGTTTTCCCTTTTCCAAGTGCGTAATCCGGTCAACAAATAGAAACGGCTGACGGTGCGGAAGGATTTTCATAATCGCGTTAATATCCAAAGATTCTTTCATATCGCTGGCTCCTTGTGTTTTAACCCTTTGCTGGTAAATCTTGCGGGCGATTTGCAGGTTTAAAGAATGGCCGCTTCTTAAAGCCACTACATGGCCGCGCATTGGACACCCTGCTAAATAAAGATCCCCGATTAAATCCAGGATCTTATGCCTGACAAACTCATCCTGAAATCTAAGCTTATTCTTAATCACGCCCACTTTGCCCACAACTAAAGTATTTTCATAATTTGCACCCTGGCCAAGCCCCTGGCTTTGCAGTTGATTCGCTTCGCTTTCAAGACAAAAAGTACGCGCCGAAGCAATCTCCTGTTTAAAAGAATCCGCATTAATCGTTAGCTCTAAAAACTGAGAGGAGAGCATCGGGTGGTCATAATTTAAAGTATAGGAGATTTTAAACTCCGGATACGGTAGGACCGTAATCGAGCTTGAACCCTCCTGAATAATTATGGGCTCCTTAACCGCATAAATATATTTTTGTTTTTCCTGGCCAGCTATCCCGGCACGCTCAAGCGCCTCGACAAAATCAATAGCGCTGCCGTCTAATCCGGGAAGTTCGTCGCTATCTATCTCAATATCGATATTATCAATTCCCAGACTGGATAATGAAGCCATAAGATGCTCAATCGTCTGCACCCCGGCCTGATTATTTCCAATGGAGGAACGCCGGCTTGATCTTTGCTCAATCAAAGATTCAATATCGGCTTTGATCCTCGGTGATCCTACAATATCCGTGCGGATAAAAGTTACTCCGCTATCCTCCGGAGCCGGCTTAAGCGTTACATTGACCTTATTACCGGTATGGATACCGCTACCCTTAAGAGAGACTTCTTTGATAATTGTCTTTTGTTTTTCCATTTATTATTTTAACCTGGCCTCAAGCTCCTCGATTTTTTTCTTTAATTCTTTAACCAAATCGAATAGCTTAGGCAAGTTCTGAAGGCTTGCATTTGCTCTTTGCGTAGTCATAAAAGGGCGCGCCGGATAACCCGAAACCATCGTATCCGGCGGAACAGACTTGGCTACCCCGGTTTGGGCAGTTACTATAGCATTGTCGCCGACGGTAATATGCCCGACTAATCCGGCTTGGCCGCCTAAAATAACACTGTTTCCGATAATCGTGCTGCCGGATATGCCGACCTGAGCCACAATCAGAGAATTCTCCCCGATTACTACATTATGGGCAATCTGCACCAGATTATCAATTTTAGTACCCTTGCCGATGATCGTTTTACCAAAACGCGCCCGGTCAATGGTAACGTTAGCCCCGATCTCAACATCATCGGCGATCTCAACTGTGCCCACCTGGGGGATCTTATGATGCACCCCTTTGATCGTGGCGAACCCAAAACCGTCGGAACCGATCACCGTTCCCGAATGAATGATTACACGGGCTCCGATACTCACGCGCTCGCGTATAGAGACATGCGGATAAATCAGGGTTTTTTGGCCGATCTTAACATGATGGCCGATATAGCAACCCGCATAAATTATTACATTATCTCCTATAACGGAATCATCCTCAATAACCGTATAAGGGCCAATAACAACATCCCTGCCTAAAGAGACATTTTTACCCATGGTTACGGTATAGTCTATAATCTTAGGATGGCCTGCCTCATCAGGAACAAACATAGAGATGATCTTGGCAAAAGCCAGGGAAGGATTTTCAGTTACAATGACAGGCTTGGAGCTCTGGCTGGCGTCAGCTGAAGTAACAATTGCGCTAGCGCGCGTTTTATCCATCAGCGAGCTATATTTGGGATTGGCCAGAAAGGTGATCTCGCCTTCGGCAGCCTCTTTGATTCCGCTAGCTCCGGTAATCAAAATATCGCCGTTACCGATAACCTTTCCACCGATAAGTTTAGCTATTTCACTAAGTTTCTTCTGCATTCGATGAAATCTGTCTGCTACCGGCAGCTATTATTTTTTTGAATTATTTAGAATCTTAATAACCTGATCTGTAATATCCATACTCTTGGTTTGATAAACCAAGACCCGGTCATTAAGCACAATCGTATATCCTTCTTTTTCAGAATACTCCTTCACCGCCTCTTCGATATCTTTGAGGATCTCTTTCATCTTTTCTTCCTGCTCTTTACGCAAATCAGCCTGCTTCTGGCGGTCATAATCCTGGAAATCTTTTACTTTATTCTGAAGCTCAACCCCTTTTGCTTCTCTTTCTTTATCGTTAAGTAAATTCAATTTATCCTGAAAAGATTTTAAATCAGCGACTTTCTTATCGCGCTCGGAGGTATATGCTTTTTCTTTATCGCTTAAAGTCTTATCAAATCCTTTAGTTTTACTATATTCACTGAAAGAGCGGCTTAAATCAACATAACCGATTTTATCCGCGGCATGCGCGCTGGCAACCAGAACCAAACTAAAAAATACTCCGGCTAAAACTACTGCTGCTTTCTTCATCTGTCTCTCCTTTTCTGTGTTAATTAATAACTCCTAGCTTATTAAAATCCATGGCTGGCACTAAAGTGGAACCTGCCACTGCTCTTCTTAGCGCTTTCGCCAGATTGTTTATCCATTGGGATACCATAATCCAGCATGATCGGTCCGATCGGAGTTTTAATCCGCAGGCCTAAACCTATGCCGGATTTTAATCCTCCGGAATTTAATCCTCCTGTACCATCTTGAGAAGAGAATATATCCCCCATCTTCTCCCAAACATTACCAACATCATAAAATGCCGCAACCTTTAAAAAACTAAACAATGGATAAGTATATTCAATATTGCCGACTGCCAAAGAAGCGCCGCCCAGAGGATCCAAATTTGAATCAACAGGGCCGACTTTTCTTTCTTCATAGCCCCTAATCGTGTAAGCTCCACCAGCAAAAAATCTTTCAGAAATAGGCATCTTTTCTGTATTGCCATACGGATTAGCCAAACCTATCCGGCCTCTTAATTCAAGCACCGCACCACGAGGCATCGGAAAATAATGCGAAGCCCGGCCGAAAAATTTCAAATAACTCTTATCTCCACCCAATCCGGCAAAATCAAATGCTCCAGTAAGTAAATTACCTTTTCTGGTATCAAAAACATTGTCCCGTGAATCATAAGTCAAGCTAGGAGTAATAACACTAACTAAATACGGGCTGCCTGCCGCCTCGTCTATTAAATCCTGAGAATTAGTAGCGGCAAGATTACTGATATCTATTTGATCCAGACGATAAACAAGGTCACCTCTTAAATATTCGGATAGCTCCTTACCCAAACGCAGATCTCCTCCGGTAACTATTTCATTATAACCATACCCTGTCTCGTCATTGCGGTCATGCGTGCGGCGGTATAAATCAAACCCGAAAGAAACCGGATAATCAAACATCCACGGCTCGGTAAAACTTAGATCAAATCCGTTACTTAAATTACCGATAGAAGCCCGCGCCTTTAAGGTCTGGCCTGCTCCGGTAAAATAAGGCCAATTTCTCCAATCAAAATTCTTCTGTTCAACCTCAACAAAACCCACGAACTGATCAACTGTACTGTAGCCGCCGCCAAAACTAAAACTACCGGTTTTAGTCTCTTTTACATCCACCACCAGATCCTTTTGATCAGGCTTTTTAGTGTCTTCCGTATCATAGCTTACCTCGTCAAAATACCCCAGGTTAGTCAATCTCTCCTTACTGCGCCTGAGTTTTTCTCCGTCAAATTTTTCCCCGGGATGGATCCTCATCTCCCTACGGATAACCACATCCTTAGTTTTGATATTGCCCCGGATTTTAATCTTATCAACATAAACCACCTGGTTTTCAGTAATTGTATAGGTTATATCTACGCGGCTACTATCGGAATTAATTATTGTAGACTCCTGAACTTGTGCCGAGATATACCCACGGTCAAAATACAATCCCTGAATACTGGTAATATCCTTCTTCATCGCTTCTTGAGAAAAAACTTTTCCGGGAATGCAATCCGTCAGGCGGCTGATAATTTCTTTCTCAGAGATATCTTTATTGCCTTTTACAATCACCGAGCCCACAAGATATTTTCTCCCCTCATTAATCCTAATCGTAATAAAAAGCAGGTAGGCCTTTTTAGCATCAGGCTTAACTTCATAATCTACTACCACATCGGTAAAACCTTCACGCTGATAAAAAGACTTAATGCGCGCAATATCCTCGGTGATCACCTCATCCTTGAGGACTCCGGCATTAAAAAACCAGGCGCGCTTAGTTTTAAGCAGTTTCAGGATACGGCCGCTTGAAAAACTTTTATTTCCGGAAATTATAATATTTTTAATGCGTACTTTCCTGCCTTCTACGGCGACAAATTCAATTTTGGCTTTATTATTCTGGGCATCTAAATCAACTTTATAAGTAATATCGGCCTGGCTATATCCCTTTTTTTCATAAATTTTTTCTAATACCCGCACATCCTCAACTAAAGAAGGGTAATCTAGATATTGCGACTCCCTGCTCTTTAGCTGCTGCTTTAGCTTATCATCCTTCATCGTGATAATATTCATCCCTGAAAAAGTGATCTTTTCGATAATCGGCCTCTCCACAACGCTGACGATAACCTTAAGGCCGTCTTTATAATCCTTAGTGTCGATTTTAATATCGCTGAAAAAACCTAAAAGATATAACCTTTTCAGATCATCGCTGATAATATTCTCACGATAGGCACTGCCGATACGCGTCTTCATCTTAGAGACAATAACATTAGTGCTGATGGCTTTATTGCCGGTAACTTCTATGGCGGTGACATTTTTCAATACTGCAGGATCCTGTGGATTCTCTTCGGCAAAAATCGAAGAAAAAGCAGACAAAGCAAGAAAAGCAATTAACAGTACGGGGATTAATCTACGCATTTTTATTATTATATAGGAATAGGCCTGTTTAAGCAAATAGTTATTCAATTTTCGACAGATTATCAAATCGGGTAAACTCTTTAATAAAGGCTAGCTTTAAAGAACCCACCGGGCCATTACGCTGCTTGGCGATAATTACCTCGGCGACGCCTTGATTCTCAGGAGAAGGCGTATAATATTCTTCTCTTAAAATTAATACCACGACATCCGCATCCTGTTCAATGGCTCCGGACTCTCTTAAATCCGAAAGTTGCGGACGGTGATCCTGGCGGGATTCAACCGCCCGGGAGAGCTGGCTAATCGCAATCACCGGGACACTTAATTCTCTGGCCAAAGCTTTAAGGGAGCGGGAGATCTCAGAGATCTCCTGTTGGCGGCTTTCCATATTCGAAGCTGTTCCGCGCATTAACTGCATATAATCTAAAATAATTAATTTTATATCATGATGTGACTTTAATCTGCGGGCACGGGCACGCAGCTCCATCACCGAGATCGCCGGAGTATCATCGATATATATCGGCGCCTCAGAAAGTTTACCGGCAGCCGCAGTCAAGCGCGGCCAGTCACTGGTGGCCAGATATCCTGTCCTGACTTTATGCGCATCCACCCGCGCATGAGCACAAAGCATTCTCTGTACTAATTGTTCCTTGGACATCTCTAAACTAAAAATCGCCGTAGGCATCTTTTCGATCACTCCGGCATATTCGGCAATCCCTAAAGCAAAAGCACTTTTTCCCATTGAAGGACGGCCAGCGATAATAATCAGATCCGATGGCTGCAAGCCGGCAGTTTTCATATCAAAATCTATGTAGCCTGTAGGTATTCCGGTAACATGGGCCTTATTCTGATAAAGCTTATCAATTGTTTCAATACTATCCTTAACAATTTCTTTAAGATGCTGATAACTGCCTTGATTTTTACGGTCGCTGACCTCAAAGATCAGCTTCTCGGCAGTATCCACAACTTCAGCGATATTTCCTTCGCTTTCATGGCAGACGGTAATAATCTTAGTTGAGTTATTGATTAAAGTTCTTAAAATATATTTTTCACGCACAATACCGGCATAATGATTAATGTTGGCTGCGGTAGGAACAGCGTTAGCCAAAGATGTCAGATAGCTTGCCCCGCCGATAGCATCAAGAGAGTCATCTTTTTTCAGCGCGTCGGTCAAAGTAATCAGATCTACGGCTTTATTAGCGTTGTAAAGGCCGCTGATCGCGGAAAAGATTTTTCTGTGGGTATCTTTATAAAAACAAGACGCATCCAATTTTTCCGAGGCAATGGATACTGCTTCCTCATCCAAAAGCATCGAGCCCAAAACAGCCATTTCAGCTTCCAGGTTTTGCGGAGGCAGCTTATCTAAGATTAGATCTTGCGGGGATGTTATTTTTTGACTACCCATAGTTTAAGTTTAGCCGTCACTTCAGGATGGAGATCTACTTGAATTTCATAAATTCCCAAAGATTTTATCGGATCAATTAAATTAATATTATTTTTATTAATCAGGAAGCCTTCGTTCTTGAGGGCCTCGAATACATCTTGAGCGCTGATGCTGCCGTATAATTTTTCTTCATCCTGGGCAAGCGCTGCAATTGTTAAAGAGAAGCTGTCGAGCCGCCTCTTGAGCTCCAGCGCCTGTTCCTTTTGCTTAAGCGATTGCTCAAACTTAATCTGCTTCTGTTGTTCTAATATTTTAAGGCTGCCGGAAGTAACCGGTTTGGCTAAATTCTGCGGAAAGAGAAAATTCCTGGCAAAACCTTCTTTAACCTTAACAATCTGGCCTGCCTTACCAATATCAGCCACATCCTTATTTAAAATCACTTCCATTTAATTTATCTGACATAAGGAATCAAGGAAAGAAATCTGGCCTTATTGATCAGTTCCCGAATTATTCTCTGATGCTTGGCGCAATTACCGGAAAAACGGCTGGAATTGATTTTACCTTTCTCGGTAATAAAAACTCCCAATCTTTTTATATCTTTATAATCAATACTGCCTAATTTATCCGCGCAGAACCGGCAGAATCTTTTTCTGACCGGGCCTAAAGCGTCTCTCTTCTTTTTAAGAAGTTTCTTTTTATCTTTATCAAAACCCCGTGTTTTAACCTTCATGTGCTTCATCCTCGCTTTCTGCTAACCATGTTGATTCACTAGTCGGTTCCTCAGCCAATACTTCAGGCATGGCCTGAGCATGTACCTGATTGCTTTGCTCAGGCGCCTTAGCCGCCGGTCCTCCGGGAGCACCCATAAATTGAACCCGCTCTGCCCTGACTTCAATCACTGAGCGCTTAGCTCCGGTATTATCCTCCCAGGAGCGCGACTGCAGTCTGCCTTCGACAAAAACACTGCTTCCTTTATGCAAATACTGATTACAGGTTTCTGCTTGCTTATTCCAGACTACTGCAGTTATAAAACAAACCTCTTCTTTTAATTCCTGATCTTTATTACGATATTTACGATTTACCGCCAAACGTAAATTAGCCACCGCCGTACCTTGCGGGGTATAGCGTAATTCAGGATCTTTGGTAAGATTGCCCATCAATAATACTTTGTTATAACTTGCCATATAGATTCTCCTTACCTGCACTACGTAGTGCACACCGGCGCAATTCCAATTAGCGCCGGGTGAAGCTGATTTAATAAATTAAGCATCCATCCGAGTAAATAAAACCCTCAGAATATTCTCATTAAGCTTATAAATACTGCGGATTTCTTTGATTGCTTCAGGAGGCGCAGTAAAAGCTGCCAGATAATAAATCCCTTCCATAAATTTATTAATCGGAAAATAAAATTTGCGCTTTTCAGCCCAAACTCCCGATTGGCTAATCTGGCCGCTATTTTTGGTTACCACATCATCAATCTGTTGAAATAATTTCTTTTTATCTTCATCCGACAGACTAGGTTTAACAATCACCATTGCTTCATACTTATTCATTTCTCACCCCTTACGTTAAACGTATTCATCGTTTCAACTATACCATGTTCTACCCAACCCCTACAACAATCAAGGGCATCGACCTTAATTTCCTGCACTATAGATTTTTCTTTATGCGAGAAACCCGCAAGCACATACTCTGCGGCATCCTGATTTTTCCTGGGCCGGCTGATTCCAATACGCAGACGATTAAAATTCTGCGTTCCGAGGTGTTCGATAACCGAACTTAATCCCCGGTGGCCACCGCTTGAGCCGTTTTGACGGATCTTCATTCTACCCAGATCCAAATCCAGATCATCACAAACTACTAACAGATCTTCGAATCTAGCCTTAAATTTTTTAAGCAGGGACCCCACGGCTACACCGCTTAAATTCATAAAAGTCTGCGGTAATGCTAGTATTAAAATATGCCCGCCAAACTTTCCTGAACCCACTGAAGCTAAAACTGAATTATCTCTTTTAAATGAAACTTTTAAAGAACTGGCTAAAGATTTAACGATTGCAAAACCGATATTATGCCGGGAGCCCGCGTAAGTCAAACCGGGATTTCCCAGCCCTACAATCAACTTCACTTTTTATCTTTCTCTTTCTCTTCAGCTTCACCGGTTCCTTCGCCGGGAACTTCTTTCTTCTCTTTAATTACTTCAGGTTCTGCTTTAGCTTCTCCTTCAGCTTCTTCAACCGGCGCCTCTTCCTTCATCGGTTCTACGATATGCAAGACAACTGCCGTCGGATCATGCAAAAATTTTACTCCCGAAGCAACAACTAAATCCTTGACATGAATAGACTCTCCCATTTTAAGGGCAATAATATCTACTTCTATTTTCTCGGGGATATTCGTCGGTAAACATTCTACTTCAATCTCCCAAAGTAACTGCTCTAAAGATCCACCCTCCTGCTTAACCCCAACAGCTTCACCGCTGGCTTCAATCGGAACATTAACTTTGATTGCTTCGGTAAGGGAGATCTCATTAAAATCTACATGGACGATCTCCTCGCCAACCGGGCTATACTGGATCTCTTTAATCAGGCAAGAGCGGCCTTTTGCTTTTTTATCATCCTTGATCTTTAAAGTAACCACGCTTGTTTCCAAATGATGCTGGTGCACTAATTTTAAAAGCGCACTGCGGGAGATTTGCAAAGACAAGGCGTCCTTACCGTGAGAATAAATTACCGAAGGCAAATAACCGCTCTCCCTCAGATCTTTTACTCCGGCTCTTCCCTTTTTTTCTCTTAATTCTGCTTCCAAAAATATCTCTTCCATTTCTTTACCTTTCTTTTCTAATCGAATAAACAGCTAACTGATTCTTCGTTGTGTATCCTTTTTATTGCTTCCGCCAAAAGCGCGGCTAATGAGAGCACTTGAATCTTATTGTTTTTCTTATCTGCAGGTAAAGGAATGCTATCAGAAATAAGCAACTTCTCCAGGCCCTCGCATTTTCCAATACGCTCAATCGCCGGACCTGATAAAATACCGTGCGCAATGGCAGCATAAATAGTTTTTGCATTAGCTTTCTTCAAAGCGCCGACTGCTTCAATCAGCGAGCTGCCGGTAGCAATCATATCATCAACAATAATCACATTTTTACCTTCTACCTCGCCCATAATATGCATGGCTTCGGCCTTCTCAGGCGAAACCCGGCGCTTATCAATGATGGCCAGCCCTGCCGATACTCTTTTGGCATAAGCCCTGGCCATTTTAATGCTGCCGACATCAGGAGATACTACAACCAGGTCTTTGAGATTCATCTTCCCGAAATAATCCACGAATACTCCGACCGAAAATAAATGGTCCACCGGAATATCAAAAAATCCCTGAATCTGACCGGCATGTAAATCTATGGTCAGGATCCGGCTTACTCCGGAGGTAGTCAATAAATTTGCCACTAATTTCGCGGTGATCGGTACGCGCGGCTGATCCTTCCTATCTTGACGGGCATAACCAAAATAAGGGATAACGGCAGTGATTCTCTGGGCGGAAGCCCGGCGCATCGCATCAATCATAATCAATAATTCCATAAGATTATCATTTGACGGCGGACAGGTGGGCTGTATTATAAAAACATCTTTACCGCGCACATTTTCATTGATCTTAACGCGAATTTCACCTTCGCTAAACCTGCCAACCAGAGCATCCTGTAATTTAACTTTTAGATTTTTACAGATATCATTGGCTAATTCAGGATTTGCATTACCGCTAAAAATCGCAAGTTTATCCATTCTTTTTCCTTTTTTTTGTTAAGATTCTTGCCGGAACACCGACGACAACTGTTCTGTCCGGAATATTTTTAGTAATTACCGAGCCGGCTCCGGTGACCGCGAATTTTCCGATTTTTGCCGGAGCAACAATCACGGTATCCGAACCGATCTTGACATTATTCTCAATAATTGTATGATTTTTCTTAATTCCGTCGAAATTAGCCGTAACCGTGCCGGCCCCGATATTTACATTTGAGCCAACCGAGCTGTCTGCGATGTAAGAAAAATGTTTGACGAATGTTTTAACGCCGATCCTGGAACGCACCATCTCAATGAAGTTGCCGGCTGTAACATCATCCTTTAGCTCGACACCCTCACGCAGGTGCGCAAAGGGGCCTACTGAACAACGTTTTCCAATTTTAACATTACTTTCAATTACTGTAAAGGGATAAATCACTGTATCCGCACCGATTTTAGTGCCGAAGCTGATAAAGGTAGATGCCGGATCCATAATCGTTACCCCATTTTGCATAAATTTATCATTAATTGTTTTCTGCATTAAGGAATTGGCCTTGGCTAACTCCGCGCGGGTATTGATCCCTAACGCCTCCTGAGGATCATCTACCTTAACTGCATCCACTAAATAATCCCTCTTAGCTAAAATTTCAATGATGTCAGTTAAATAATACTCTTTTTTGCGGTTATTCGGACGGATATATTTTAAATTTTCCGCTAATCTGTCTTTTCTAAATGCGATAATCCCGGTATTGATCTCTTTGATATCCTTCTGCACTTCATCGGCGTCTTTTTCTTCAACGATGCCACAGACGCTAGAATATTTATCGCGCATGATCCGGCCATAGCCAAAAGGTTTTTTTAGCGTTGTCGTTAACAGTGTGGCATCAACATTATTTTCAAAATGATAATCAATAAGTTTCTTTAAGGTTTCTTTTTTTAAAAGAGGGATATCTCCGTAAAGAACAAGTACCGTGCCTTTGAAGCCTTTTAAGGCCGACAGCCCTGCTTTAACCGCATCGGCGGTACCGATAAGTTTTTTCTGGATAACAATCTTAATTCCTTTGGGTATAACTTTACGCACCAGCCCCTGCTGATTTCCTAAGACCGCAACCACCTGCTTAGGTTTCAGTCCGGCGACCAGATCTAAAACATACCCTAGCATCGGCCGACTGCAAAGTTTATGCAGCACCTTGGGCAACGCAGACTTCATCCGAGTGCTTTTACCTGCTGCTAAAATTATCACCACAATATCTTTTTTCATATAAATAGGTGGGGACGTCCTGAAAAGGGACACCCTGCTATACATAATTCTTAATATTACCTACTAAATCAAGTCTATCTTTACCAGGGTGTCCCCAAATAGGACGTCCCCTTCATATCATACTGGGACGCATGGATTCGAACCATGATAGTCAGACCCAAATTCTGATGTCCTACCATTGGACGACGTCCCAATTCCCGTACCGCACATGCACCTCAATGCGGGACTAAAATTTATTCCAAGGCAGAACCGGTTTGTACCTTGCCTTTTTCCTGAGTATAAGCTTCTAAAACTTTCTTCTGTAAATTTTCCCTAAACGGCTGCGTAATCGGATGCGCTATATCTTTATGCTCAGATTGGCTAGCCGGCAGATCTTCATTGCGCTGCTTAACAACTTCGGCCGGTAACGACGCAGCACACTGATTACAATATTTACTGCGCAATTCATTTTTGTAAGCGCATTTGGGACAGGCGTGTTTTACTTTACGGGAAGGCATGGCGATAAATAACCCCGTCGATCCTTCGATCACCTTAATATCCCTGACCACAAAAACATTATCAAAGGTAACTGTAGCATAGGCTTTTAATTTTTTATCCGGAGAATCCTTTAAAATTACCCTAACTTCGGTTACTTCCATTGATTTCCCTGCTTATGCTGCTTAAATAACAAAACTTACAAAAACCTGCCAGGATTTATGCTTTTTGGCTAACTTGTTC
>PCWB01000054.1:0-452 GCA_002796135.1 Candidatus Omnitrophica bacterium CG11_big_fil_rev_8_21_14_0_20_41_12 | reverse complement strand
TGTTCTTTAAATCTGAAGCCTGCCTCCGGCTGTTGCAAACCGCAAACACTGCCGGCCCGCTTCCGGACATCATTATTTTCTCTAATCCTATGTCTGAGAGCGCGTTTTTAACCTGATTAACTGCAGGATAAAGACTAGCAGTAACAATTTCTAAGTCATTTCTAAGGTATTCAGGATCGAATCTCCTACCCTTTTTTAACAACTCAGAAGTTAGTATTTTAACATTACACCGGGGCCTTGTCAACCCAGAAAAAGAATCAAATTTATGGTAAATCAAAGGCGTAGAAACCTTAATTTTGGGGTAAACAAGAATAAACCAAAGCTTAAGCTTATCTAAGGAAGCTAATGGCCTGATCTTATCTCCCCTGCCACTTCCCAAAGCAAATCCTGTATTATAGATAAAAAACGAGACATCGCTGCCTAATTTAGCCCCTAAGTTTGCTAATTTTTTT
>PCWB01000035.1 GCA_002796135.1 Candidatus Omnitrophica bacterium CG11_big_fil_rev_8_21_14_0_20_41_12 | reverse complement strand
CAGGATAAAGTAAATAAGTTTTTACCGGCGTATAAGCCGTTGTATAAATTAGATACGGCGCATCCAATTTCCATGGGGCTTTTAGCCGACCCGGATTATTATATGGAAGCGCGTGTTGCCATCCATGAAACAATGAAGGAATCAATCGGGTATTTATCCCAGATCAGCAAAGAGTTTAACGCTGTTTTCGGCCGGGATTATAAAGATTTATTGGTCGAGGAATATCAGCTTAAAGATGCCGAAAAAGTAATTGTGGCGATGGGCTCGGTTTGCGGCACGATCAAAGAAGTTGTCGATGAGCAGCGCGCCAAGGGCAAAAAAGTCGGGCTCTTACGGATTATTTCATTCCGTCCGTTCCCATACGCAAGAGTTTGTGAGGCTTTAAAAGATGTGCCTAAAGTGGCGGTTTTAGATAAAGCAGTTTCTCTGGGTGCCTATGCTCCGATTGCCGTTGAGATCAAAGCGGCATTTTACGGTAAGAAGAAGGGCCCTAAGGTCATCAGCAGTTTTGTCGCCGGACTCGGCGGAAGAGATATAACTTTAGAATCTGTGCAGGAAGTATTTAGAAGGCTTACGGCTAAGGAAGTTAATTCTGATTTTATAGATTTAAAACCGGAATTACTCAAGGAAGAATATGGAGAATAACCCTCTATTTAAATCCGGACATACCGCTTGCGCCGGCTGCGGGCAGGCGATTGCTGCGCGTTTAGTTATTGAAGCTGCGGGCGCCAACACTATCGTCGTCAATAATACCGGTTGTCTGGAAGTTTTTTCGACTAAGTATCCGGATACTGCCTGGGGAGTTCCCTGGATTCATTCTTTATTTGAAAATTCTGCTGCGGTTGCTTCCGGAGTTGAGGCGGCGTTGATTTATTTAGGTAAAAAGGATGCGACTAATGTTATTGCTCAGGGCGGAGATGGCTCAACCAGTGACATCGGCCTGCAGGCATTAAGTGGTATGCTTGAACGCGGCCATGATATTTTATATGTTTGTTATGATAATGAAGCTTATATGAATACCGGAGTGCAGAGAAGCGGGCTGACTCCTTTTGATACAAATACTACAACTAGTCCTGCGGGTAGGCAATCTTCGGGAAACATCCGGCCTAAAAAACCGATACCTGAGATTTGCCTGGCACACGGGATTCCTTACGTTGCCACAGCTTCTGCCGGTTTCCCCCAGGATCTATCACGTAAAGTAAAGAAGGCAATTTCTATCAAGGGCCCGAAATATATTCAAATACATTCATCTTGTCCTCTGGGTTGGCGCCATGAATCAAATCAGATGCTTTCGGTTTCAAAGTTAGCAGTAGAAACCGGACTTTATCCTTTGTTTGAATATGAAAACGGAGTTTTGATCGGTCGAAAACAGATCACGCCTCTGCCGGTTGAAGAATATTTAAAAACCCAGGGTAGATTTAAACATCTCCTCAATAATCCTGAAGAGATTAAAAAAATTCAGGAGATTGCGGATAATAATATAAAGAAGTACAATTTGAAATTAGAAGTTCAAGCAGAGGGAGGGTAAACATGGGAAAACAAGCAAGGGCAATTGTTGATTTAAGCTTAAAGGATTTGGTTAAGGATTTAAATAAGGCGTATTGCGATGAGTGGCTGGCCTATTATCTTTATTGGTACATGGCTCAGATTGTTTCCGGCCGCGCCTATGAAGACATCCGGGAGTTTCTTCTGAAATTAGCCAAGGATGAATTAGAGCATGCTACTGAAATAGCAGATCTAATTATCAAGTTAGGCGATCTTCCGCCGGCTAATCCAATGGATTTAGAAAAAGGAGCTAATGCTCCTTATTTGATGCCTCCGAAAAATACCACGGATATCAATAGGATTATTCGTATTGTTGCAGAAGCAGAAGCAGGGGCAATTGAAGTTTATAGCAAGATTGCTAAGAAGACCCTAGGTAAAGATCACGTTACCTATCAATTAGTTACGCATATATTAAGCGAAGAAGTGGAGCATGAAGAGATATTTGAAAATTTATTAGAGAGATAACGAGGGGGATTAGGATGTCAAAAGTTACAGTCGATGTTTCAACTTGCGTAGGATGCGGTTTATGTGAGCAGTCATGTCCGGATGTTTTTGAAGTACAAGGGGATGGAGTTGCTCATATTAAGGCAGTTACTTGTGCTGCTTGTAATTTGCAGGAAGTAGCGGATTCCTGCCCGGTTAATTCGATTAAAATAAGTTAAAAAATAATCAAAAAATGGGGTCAGGATTAATTTTAAATTAATTCTGACCCCATTTTGCTGTCCACTGATTATTGGGATTTCTTCATTGACGCTTCGACAAATTCAGCGAAAACCTTATTTTTCTTTTCAAATAATAAATTCTGGCCGAATTCCTGTTTCGTTTCAGCAAATTTATTTTCATCGATGGGTTTAATCGAGCCCAATTGGATAATAAAATAACCCTTTTCGTTTGCAAGTATACTGCTTACTTCCTTATCTTTTAGTTTCCTAGCGGCGTTCCAGAAGATCTCCATATTCCCCAATGTTTCGATCTGACCGCTTGATTTAAAAAAGACAGTTTGGCCGGTCTTTAATCCGGTGGCCTTAGCTGCCTGCTTGAAATTATTTGTTTTTAATTTCTCTGCGCATTCTTTTATCTTGTCATCAGCCATTTTCTTGGAATTCTCCTTGATCAGAGCATCTTTAACCCTGTCTTTAATTTCAGCTAACTCCGGGATGCGCGGCGGTTGATCCTTGGCCGGAGGCTCCTTAAACATCGCTTTATTTATAGAGAAAAAATCAGCGATCTCCTTATCGGTGGGTTTGATTTTTGCGGTAAAGTCAGAGGATAAGCTGGCGATATAGTGGATATTTAATTCCTGATTCGCTTTTAGATAATCTTGCCGGATTTGCTCATCGTTTATTTTCACGTCTTTGGTTATCTGCTCATAAAGTTTAGACAGGATTAAATTCTCCCGCATTATTTCTTCAAAGATCCGCGGTTGGAGCCTGAAGATGTAGCGCAAAGCTTCATTGTAGGCCCGGTTGCTGAAGCCGTTTCGATCCTGGAAATAAGGCGCGCTTTGGATTGCGTCAATAACTTCCTCGTCGCTTACGTTAATTTTGCGCACTTTTGCTTCATGCAAAAGAACCAGCCTTTGCCAGGCTTGTGCTTCCAAATTTAAGTATTTTTCAATTTCAGGAAGTTTATCCCCGAATCGCATGATGGCGAATGTCCTGACCGCTGAAACAGATTCTTTAAATTCAAGTGTTGAGATATTCCGGCCGAATATTTTTCCCACTCCGCCAGTTTCTTCTTTGCTGCGGAATGCCCCTCCAAAGCCCCAAAGCGCGAAGGCAGGGATAATAATTATGGCCAGGCCGATCCAGATTTTTTTAGTTGTTTTCTTATTGCGCAAGACTCTTAACATTTTATTCCTCCTATTATATTCATTAATTATAAGCCAAAATACGCCAATTGCAACATACTTATTTTATTTGCTAAAATGGGCGGATTTTGCTATAATTAACCTCTCAAACAACGAAGAGGAGACTGGCAATGATTGAGCGTTACAGTTTACCAAAAATGAAGAGTATCTGGCAGGAGGAGTTTAAGTTTAAGACCATGCTTGCCATTGAGATACTTACGCTAGAAGCCTACTCCACCAAGAAAGTCGTTCCGCCCCAAGCAGTGAAACGTATTAAACAAAAAGCCAGATTTAACTTAGCAGAGATCCAGAAAATCGAAGAGAAAACACAACATGATGTTGTGGCGTTTGTTTCTAACGTAGCCCAATATATAGGCAAGGATGCCCAATATCTGCATATGGGTTTAACCTCTTCCGATATCTTGGATACTACTCTAGGCGTGCAGATCAAGAGTGCTTCCGATATCCTGATTGAAGATTTAGAAAAATTACTCAAGGTTTTAGCTAAAAAGGCCAAGACCTATAAAGACATGGCTTGTATCGGCCGTACGCATGGAGTGCATGCTGAGCCGACTACCTTTGGCTTGAAGCTTGCGCTTTGGTTTGACGAAACCAGGCGTAATTTAGCCAGGTTAAAAGCAGCTAAAGATGGGGCAAGTTTTGGAAAATTATCCGGAGCTGTCGGTACATATTCAAACATTGAGCCATATGTCGAGGCTTATGTTTGTAAGAAGCTTGGCCTCAAAGCGGTGAACATTGCCACTCAGGTAATACAGCGGGATGTATACGCACAATATATGGCAGTTTTAGCAGTAATCGGCGCATCATTAGAAAAGTTTGCTACTGAAATCAGGCATCTGCAGAGAACAGAGGTTTTAGAAGTTGAAGAGCCTTTTGGTAAAGGCCAAAAGGGATCAAGCGCCATGCCGCATAAGCGTAACCCGGTAATTTGCGAGCGTATCTGCGGTTTAGCCCGTCTATTGCGCGCAAATGCTCAAGTTGCCTTGGAAAATGTCGCTCTTTGGCATGAGCGCGATATTAGCCACTCTTCAGTTGAGCGGATAATTTTTCCGGACTCTACTTTAGCTTTGGATTATATGCTGAATAAATTCATCGAAGTAGTCAGTGGTATGAAAGTTTATCCGGATAATATGCTGGCTAATCTTGCTAAAACACGCGGCCTGATTTTTTCACAGCGGGTCTTGATTGTTTTGATGAATAAAGGCCTGGCCAGAAATAAAGCTTATGATTTAGTGCAGAAGGCAGCGATGCAAACCTGGAAGGGAAGTGGTAATTTTAAAGAGAATCTTTTATCCCTACCCGAAGCAGCTAAATATTTAAGCGCCAAAGAGCTAGATAGGATATTTGATTTAGATTTTTACTTGCGCAATGTTAACAAAATCTTTGCGAAGGTCGGATTATAACGTATCCCTCACTTTTTTAAACCTCGTTGATAGATATGCAGTGCAAAATTGAAGTAGTAGATAAGCCCGGTATTTTTGACGCTGTTGGCCAGGGTGTAGCTAAGGATATTTTTGACCTGAGGATTAGCGGTGCCAAAGAGGTAAAGTTTATCCAGGCCTACACTCTAGAAGGTAATCTTGCCGAAGGACAGATAATCAGCATTTGTGAGGAGCTTCTTACTGATAAAGTTGCGCAGGATTATAAAATTTTACTCGAATACCCGGCCTTATCGGAAAGGCCGGTGCGCGCCTTTGCGCAGCATATAGTTGAAATTACCTATAATTCGGGGGTCATGGATCCGGTTGAGGCTTCAGTCTTAAAAGGTATCAAAGATTTAGGGATTACCAGCGTTAATTCGGTAAAGACCGCAAAAAAATATATTATCTTCGGAAAACTTTCGCCGGTTCAGCTCAAAACTATCTCCGAAAAACTTCTCTATAATAAACTTATTCAGCATGTAGTTAGCCCCAGCCTTACTGAAGGCGATATTAAGCATTTACCCGCCTACAATTTTAATCTGATTACGGTAGATTTACTTGGTGCAAATGATGCTAAGCTCTTAGAGATCAGTAAGCGCGGCCAGCTTTTCTTAAATTTAAATGAAATGCGCCAGATTAAAGATTATTTTCGTAAGATTAAGCGCAATCCTACTGATTGTGAACTAGAAACTGTAGCCCAAACCTGGTCTGAGCATTGTTATCATAAAACTTTCCGCGGAAATATTGATTATAAAGAAGCCGAGGCTTCTCCTAAACTTGGCAACCGCAAGATTAAAAATCTGCTGAAGTCGACGATCATGAAAGTCACCAATGAATTAAAAAAGGATTGGTGCGTTTCGGTGTTTAAGGACAATTCCGGAATAATTAAGTTTGATCAAGAAAATAATATTTGTTTTAAAGTCGAAACGCATAACCATCCTTCAGCTTTAGAGCCGTTTGGCGGAGCAAATACCGGTATCGGCGGAGTGATCCGTGATTCCATGGGCACCGGCCTGGGGGCAAAGCCGATTTTAAACAGCGATGTATTTTGTTTTGCACCTCCGGATCTGGCATTTAACAAGGTGCCGCCTGGCTCACTGCATCCTAAGCGGGTGATGAAAGGTGTCGTCAGCGGGGTAGGTGATTACGGAAATAAGATGGGAATCCCTACGGTAAACGGCGCGATCTTATTCCATGAGCATTTTGTAAGCAATCCGCTGGTTTATTGCGGCACAGTGGGGATTATTCCTAAAGATAAATCTTTCAAGCAAACAAATAAAGGTGATTTAATTGTTGTTGTCGGCGGGTCAACCGGTCGTGACGGAATTCACGGAGCGACTTTTTCATCAGGGGAACTGACTCATGAATCCGAAACTGTTTCCAGCGGCGCAGTACAGATCGGTAACCCGATTGAAGAGAAAAAAGTTCTGGATACAATTTTACAGGCGCGCGATCAGAATTTATATACGGCAATTACTGATTGCGGAGCAGGCGGATTATCCAGCGCCGTAGGAGAGATGGGCGCAGAATTAGGTGCACGCGTTGATCTGGATAAAGTGCCTTTGAAATATTCCGGTCTTTCCTATATGGAGATTTGGATCTCTGAATCGCAGGAGAGGATGGTAATTTCTGTTCCACTGGAGAATATTAATAAGCTAATCAATATATTTGCCAATGAAAATGTAAATGCCGCGGTAATCGGTGAATTTACCGGCAGCAAAAGGCTTGAGCTTTATTATCAGGATAATTTGGTTTGTGATTTGGATATGCAATTTTTGCATGAAGGTATACCGCAGATTGCCAAAAAAGCAGTTTATATCCAGGTCAAACATCGTAAACCAAAGATAGCGAAAAAGAAAAATTTCACTGCGGACTTATTAAAGCTGCTTGCGCATTATGATATCTGCTCTAAAGAGTGGGTGGTGCGCCAGTATGACCATGAAGTTCAAGGCGGCTCAATTATTAAGCCGATGACCGGGCTTAATAATGACGGGCCCAGCGATGCCAGTGTAACTAAACCGCTATTTGATTCTGATCAAGGAATTATTATTTCTAACGGCATAAATTTCCGTTTTGGTTTTATTGATCCTTACTGGATGGCAGCAAGTTGCATTGATGAAGCATTGCGCCAGATTATCAGTGTGGGCGGCTCATTAAGGCAAGTAGCGATATTAGATAATTTTTGTTGGGGCAATCCGGATAAGCCTGACCGTTTAGGCGGCTTGGTGCGCGCGGCCTATGGCTGTTATGATACGGCCAAAGCATATGGCGTACCGTTTATTTCCGGAAAGGACAGTTTTTATAATGAATTCAATTTGCATGGTAAATCTACCTCGATTCCGGGCACATTGCTAATTTCTGCCATTAGCGTCATGGATGATGTGAACAAGGCAGTGTCGATGTATGCCAAAGGCGCAGGTAATTTAATTTATGTTGTGGGCAAGACCTGCGATGAATTAGGCGGTTCGCATTATTATGATTTATACAAAGCCGTGGGGAATAATGTTCCAAAAGTTTACCATGAAGAAGCTAAAAAAACTTTTACCGCCTTAAACCGCGCAACTGAAAAAGGTTTGATTAGGGCAATGCATGATTGTTCTGATGGCGGTCTAGTTGTGGCTTTGGCTGAGGTTGCATTTTCCGGTGGTTTAGGCATGGAGATTTTTCTCTCTGAAGTTGTGGCTCAAGCAAACGCAAAATGTAATGAAGTACTGCTTTTTTCCGAATCTAACTCCCGTTTTGTGGTGGAGGTAGAAAAATCCAAGCAGAAAGAATTTGAAAAACTTCTTAAAGGCACATCTTTTGGCTTAGCCGGATGTTTAAGTGCCAAAAACAATTTTAAGATTTACGGATTAGACGGAAAGATTTGCGTGGATACGGATATCAACAAATTAAAGGAGTGCTGGAAGAGGCCCTTAAGATGGTAAAAGTTAAAGTTTGTGTTTTAAGGACAGCCGGGACAAATTGCGATCAAGAAACTGCCGCGGCGTTTAAATTAGCCGGTGCAAATACGCAGTTATTGCATATTAACAGTTTAGTCAGTGGTGCTAAGGCGCTTAATGATTTTCATATTTTGGCATTACCCGGCGGCTTTAGCTATGGTGACGACATTGCCTCAGGAAAGATATTCGCTAATGAACTACGATTTAAACTTGTTGATTCTTTGCGCAAATTCATTAAAGACGGAAAATTGATTATCGGTATTTGTAACGGCTTTCAGATTTTAGTGAAAAGCGGATTATTGCCCGGTAGCGCGGAGCTAAAGCAAGATACCAGTTTAATTATTAATGATTCCGGAAAATTCGAGGACCGTTGGGTGTATCTAATGCCTAGCGGCAGATGTGTCTGGACCAAAGAATTTAAAAGAATAATTTATCTACCGGTTGCCCATGGAGAAGGAAAGTTTATTACAAAAGATAAAAACGTTTTAAGTAGATTAAATAAAAATGAACAGATTGTTTTTCATTATTGTGATGCCAGCGGAAAATTATCCGGCTATCCCGATAATCCCAACGGCTCAACGGAAAATATTGCCGGTATCTGCGATGAAACCGGTAGGATTTTAGGGTTGATGCCGCATCCGGAGCGACATCTATTTTCAGCAGGGCATCCGCGCAACTGGAATTTAAAATCTAAAGCAGGCGACGGCTTGCAGATCTTTAAAAACGGCGCAGATTACATAAAAAATAATTTCTAAAGGAGTTAAAATGAGCGGAACATTCGGAGTAGTTTCTAAAAAAGATTGCCGGGAAGATTTGTTTTACGGCACGGATTACCATTCGCATTTGGGTACGCAGTTTGCCGGATTGGCTGTTTTTGGCAAGGAATTAACCCGTAAAATTCACGATATAAAAGGAAGCCAGTTTAAGGCTAAATTTTATGAAGATTATCTTAAACTGAATGGTCATCAGGGTATTGGAGTAATCAGTGCGCGTGATGAAGAACCGATTGTAATGAATTCCAAGTTCGGTCCTTTTGCGATTGTAACTAACGGTTTTATTGAGAATGCCGAAAAAATAGCCAAGGAATTATTTAAAAAAGGCAGGTCTTTTGCCGAAGTCGCCGAAGGAAAAATAAATTTTGCAGAGATGGCCGCTAAGATTATTATTTCGGGTAAGAGCATTATTGACGGGGTTGATAAGCTTTTTTCAATGATTACCGGGTCTTGTTCGTTACTTTTGTTAAATAGGGAAGGAATTTATGCCTGTCGCGATAGGCTGGGCTTAACCCCTTTAGTCATCGGTAAAAGAGGAAATGATTGGGCCGTTTCTACGGAGTCATCCGCTTTTCTTAATCTTGGATATAAATTAGTAAAACACCTTGAGCCCGGGGAAATAGTTTTAATTACTCGTTCAGGGTTAAAATTAAAACGTAAAGGCTCAAAGGTTAATCAGATCTGTTCTTTTCTTTGGGTCTATACTGGATTCCCCGCTTCTAATTATGAGGCGATTAATGTAGAAACTTCACGTGAAAGAACCGGAGCCCAGCTTGCCAAAGACGATGATGTAGTTGCCGATATGGTTGCCGGAATTCCGGATTCCGGAACTGCCCATGCTATAGGTTACAGTATGCAATCAGGACTTCCTTTACGCCGGCCATTGGTAAAATATACTCCGGGTTTTGACCGCAGCTATACTCCGGTTACTCAGGAGCGCCGGGATTTTATCGCGAAGATGAAGTTAATCCCGATTCCTGAAATAATTAAAGGCAAGCGGATCGTATTTTGCGATGATTCGATTGTCCGCGGCACGCAGTTTAAGAATTTCACTATTCAAAAGTTAAAAAAACACGGGATCAAAGAAATTCATCTGCGTATTGCCTGTCCACCTTTAATGTTCCCCTGTAAATTTAATTATTCTACCCGCTCCGCTTCGGAGTTAGTTGCCCGCAGGGCGATTAAAAGCATTGAAGGCAAGGAGCCTAAGAGTTTATGCAAATATTTAGATGAAAACTCCAAAGAATATCAAAAGATGGTTGCCTGGATCAATAAGGATTTAGGCTCGACTACTTTAAAATACCAAAAATTAGATAATATGATTAAGGCCATTGGGCTGGCTAAAGAAAAACTTTGTTTATATTGCTGGACGGGAAAAGAGCCTAAGAACGGAGCAAAAAATGTTCATCAGAAAAGATAATTTAGAGCCCAAAGAGCATTGCGGTTTATTCGGGATAACCAATAATAAGCAGGCGGTTTGGCTTACTTACCTGGGGCTTTTTGCCCAGCAGCACCGGGGGCAGGAGGCTTGCGGTATTGTCGCTAACAATCAGGGTACGCTTTCTATCCACAAAGATATGGGGTTAGTCAGCGATGTATTCAGTGAGCAGGTGCTTAGCCGCTTAAAAGGAAATATGGCGGTTGGACACGTGCGTTATTCAACTACCGGCTCTAGCGTCCTAAAAAATTCTCAGCCGCTTCTGATTGATTATGCCAATGGTTCGATTTGTATCGCGCATAACGGGAACCTGGTGAACTCATTTGAGCTACGTCAAAAATTAGAAAAGAGCGGCTCGATCTTTCAGACAACAACCGATTCCGAATTAATCATTCATCTTATGGCGCGCAGCAACAAGCGTAGCTTAGAAGATAGTTTAGTTTATGCTTTAAAAAGAGTTAAAGGTGCATATTCATTGGTGATGATGAACAGCGATTACCTGATGGGGATGCGTGATCCGCACGGATATCGTCCACTTTCTTTAGGAAAATTAGGGAACAGCTGGTGCTTGGCTTCTGAAACCTGCGCTTTTGATTTGATTGGAGCAAAATTTGTGCGCGAAGTTGAGCCCGGAGAAGTTGTTTTTATTAACAAAGAAGGGGCAGTCAAGTCGGTCAAACCGAAAGAGTTAATTGCCAGCCACTCTGCGTTTTGCACATTCGAACATGTTTATTTTTCCCGGCCGGATTCTTCTGTTTTTGGTGAAGTGGTACATACGGTGCGCAGAAAGTTAGGGGCGCAATTAGCCAAAGAGCATCCCATAGATGCGGATTTTGTGGTGCCGGTGCCGGATTCAGGATTTTCTGCTGGGTTAGGTTATTCGCAGGAATCCGGTATTCCGCTTGAGATGGGGATTATTCGTAATCACTACGTTGGCAGGACATTTATCCAGCCGGCGCAGGATGCCCGAGATATGGGGGTGCGCGTAAAATTTAATATCTTAAAAGATATTTTAAAAGGCAAGCGAATCATTATTGTTGATGATTCGATTGTCCGCGGCACGACTTCTAAGATCCGCGTACGAAACTTGCGTAAGGCCGGAGTAAAAGAGGTACATTTGAGGATATCCTGTCCGGCACACCGTTTCCCGTGCTTTTACGGAATTGATTTCCACCGTTCAACTGAACTAATCGCCAATAAATATGAGACATTGAAGAAGATAAGTAAATATTTTGAGGTAGATAGTTTGGGGTATCTAAGTTTAGAAGGCATGTTGAGTTGCCTTAAGCATCCTAAAAATGACTATTGTACTGCCTGCTGGACGAGTAAATATGCGGTGCGGGCAGAGAAACGACACAGTAAGTTTTCTTTAGAGAAACGCTGCTGCGGACAGGGGGAGCTGCAGGTATAAAATAAATTTTACGGGTCCTGTCTCGGGTATTTTCTTGCGCATGACGCGCTGCGAAAACACCCGAGCCACCCGTAAAAATTAATTTTATACAAAAGGAGATAAAGTGAAGAAGATTACCTATAAAGATTCCGGAGTTGATATAAAGAGTGCAAGCGTTTTTAAGTCTAAACTTAAACCTTTAGTCCGTAAATCATTCCGCAAAGAGGTTTTGACGGATATCGGCGGTTTTGGCAGCTTTTTTAAATTCGATAAAAATAAATATAAGGATCCGGTTTTGGTTTCATCAAGCGACGGCGTGGGCACAAAACTGGTGATTGCAAAATTAGCTAATAAGCATGATACCGTAGGTATTGATGCCGTAGCGATGAATGTAAACGACATTCTTTGCACCGGGGCAGAGCCGTTATTTTTCTTAGATTATGTTGCTTTTACCAAAGCTAAAGAAGAGGTTTTAGTAGATGTAGTTAAAGGGATAAATGATGGCTGCGTTGAGGCAGGGTGCTCTTTAATCGGAGGAGAAACCGCGCAAATGCCCGGAATGTATCGCCAAGGCGAATACGATATCGCCGGTTTCTGTGTGGGGGTTGTCGAAAGAGCCAAGATCATTAACGGCGACAAAATTAATGCCGGGGATACGGTGATCGGGATTGCCTCCAGCGGCCTGCATTCTAACGGTTATTCATTGGTCAGAAAAGTTTTCGGGGAAAACGAACTTAAGAGAATGTCTAGCGAATTACTTAAGCCGACGCGGATTTATGTTAAGCCCATTCTTGAGCTGTTGCGTACACATGGTGCCTTAGTACACGGGATAGCGCATATTACCGGTGGAGCTTTTTACGATAAGATCAGCCGGATACTTCCAAAAAATATTAGTGTGCACATTGAAAAAAATTCCTGGAAGGTGCCGGAGATATTTCGCCTTATTCAAAGCAAAGGTAATATCGAGAATAAAGAAATGTATCGCACTTTAAACATGGGTATTGGGCTGGTTTTAATTGTTGAGCAGAAATCCTGTGCAGCAATCATGAAAAAGTTATCTGAACTGAAATTAAAATTCTGGATAATCGGCAAAACAATTAGGGGAAATAAATCCGTAGAAATAATTTAACCGGGGACGTCCTAAAAAGGGACACCCTAAAGAAACAAAAAGGAGGGAAAGATGAGTTTATTTGCACCGATCGTTATTACGGCAATTGTAATTTTCTTAATGGGAGTCAGGATTGTGCGGCCTACGCACCGCGGGTTAGTGGAGAGATTCGGTAAGTATAATCGTTTTGCCATGCCCGGATTTAACTGGGTATTACCTATTATCGAGGTTCTTTATCAGATCAATATCACCGAGCAGATGGTTGATGCCGAGCCGCAGGAAATTATTACTAATGATAATTTAAATGCTAAAGTTGACGCTCAGGTTTATTTTAAAGTCAAGGCTGATGAAGCTGACGTTAAGAATTGCCAGTATAGCGTAAACAATTACCAGTGGCAGATCGTAAATTTGGCACGCACCACCTTGAGAAATATTATTGGCACATTAACTTTAAAATCCGCCAACAGCGAAAGAGGCAAGATTAACGCTGAGTTGCATAAGACTCTTTGTGAAGAAACTGGCAGCTGGGGTTTAGAGATCGTCAGGACTGAGTTAAAGGAAATTGATCCTCCGAAAGATGTTCAGGAGACGATGAATAAAGTAGTTAAAGCAGAAAATGAAAAACTTTCCGCAGTGGATTACGCGACGGCTACTGAAACTGTGGCTGACGGGCAAAAAAGAGCGGAGATTAAGAAAGCTGAAGGTATCAAGCAGGCCAGAATCTTAGAAGCAGAAGGAGAGGCAGCAGCGATAAAATTAGTTAATGAGGCAGCGGAGCATTATTTTGTGGGTAATGCGCAGGTACTGCGTAAGCTTGAGGCAGTTGAGAAGTCATTAGCGAATAACGCTAAGATTGTGGTCCCGGCAAATACTGAGTTAGTTAATGTTATTGGTGAAATGGCAGGGTTCTTGCCGATTAAGAACAAAGAAGAGAAGAAGTAATAATTGTGGGTCCTGTCGAGTCTTGTCTCTCGCAGCACCGCTTGCTCGCCCCGGCGTGGCTCGCGGCGCTTCGGCAAAATTTTCGCTCTGCCAAGACTTTATAGGGAGGCAACCGTGCCCGCTCAAATTTTGAGATGCTGCTCGAGTCCAAGCCTCACCACCCACAATAGTAATTTTGAAAAGATACTTAATTCAGGGTTACCTATTATGTTGTGTTTTGGGAATCATTAAGAATTTATATTTAGGGAATAGTGAAAGGAAATAATGCAAATTTTCATTAAAATATTGTTAACAATATTCTTAGTTTATGTGACTTATCGAATATGGGAAGTAGATATCGATGTAACGAAATTTAGACCAGACAAATTTTTTAAGAGTAAAACAGAAGAGTTGATCTCACAAATACCTCAAAGGGAGAAAAACGCTATATATCAGAATGATAGCATTGTAGCCCGAGTTAAGAATCTCAGTTTTAGAGAAGAAAGCAATGGAATGTATTTCGATCAGTTAGAATATAGTAACAGTTTGAACATAGAAAAAGAATTTGAATTTCAAAAATATATCTTAAAGATTATTAAAATTGAAAATTTAATTAACATGTCGTCTTCAGAATCGCATAAAGGGCGGATTCTACAGCAAGTTTATTGTAGTGTTATAAGAAAAAGATGATTTGAAGAGGCAGGTTGAAATTATTTTAGCGGTGGCGCGGAGATGCTTCGAGCCAAATTTGGCGAGAAGCGCACCGCGACAGGACCCGCGTAAGGAATAATGATGAATATTGGTGGAGAAGTAGGGAGCCTGAATAATTTAGTAGATTATCAAGACAGCTCGGTTGTCAGTAAGGAGATTATTAAGAAAGACACCGGAACGGTGACGCTGTTTGCTTTTGATAAAGGACAGGGGCTAAGCGAGCATACTGCGCCGTTTGATGCCTTTGTTTATATTTTGGATGGCGAGGCAGAGATTAGCATTGCCGGAAAGCAGCATTCTTTAAAAGCCGGCGAAACGATGATTATGCCGGCAAACAAGCCGCATTCCTTGAAAGCGATTGAGCGTTTCAAGATGCTTTTGGTAATGATCAAGGCTTAAAGAGGAAACTGTTTTCGAGCTAATAGGGTAAGGAGATTTACGTGCAGAAGTGGTTATTGACAATAATTCTGGCTATGGCTATGTTTAGTCCAGTAGTTATTAAACCTAGTTTAGCATATGAGCGATCCTCTTCTATCAAAACGGCTTCATATGAAGATTTTTTGTATGTAAAAGCAAAATACCGGGAAGGCCTGGAGATAGGAAAAACCGTTCCTCCCGTTTCAAAAAATTTCATTTTGGGTATTGTTGCCCTCATAATTATATTTATCCTCATCGCTCTTTATTTCGAAGCTCCGGTATGGTGGATTTCTTTAGCGATTTTTGGTACTGCGTTTCATATTAAATTAGTATCTTCATTAGAGGTATGGGCTAATACAAATTATTTTTATTATAAGTTTTTTCTAAACTCTTTTATAACTACTCTATTTGCGGTACAGAGATCAGAAGCTGGAGTAGTTACTGGTTTTGGTTCCTTTGGGTATTGGTGTCCGAGCCTTGGATTTATTCTTATCTATTCTTGTATAGGTTCGTTAGTCTATTATTTCTTGAAGTATAATGATAATGTAAACATTAGAGGTAATTCTAGGAGTGCGCAACTTCCGACAAATCCGGACGAACCTCATTAATAAAAGGGAAATTGTTTCCTGCCTGCCTACCGGCAGGCAGGCTAATCGGGAAACGGAGGTATTTTGTGAAGTTTATTAAGTTGTGGGTACCGGTAGCAGCTTGGGCGGGAGGGATTTTTTTCTTCTCGAGCATTCCTGATTTAAAGTCAGGCCTTGAATATGATTTTCTTTTGAGAAAGATAGCTCATATTACGGAATATTTTGTTTTTACTTTTCTTCTGTATAGGGCATTTAGCGGTTCGTTTAAGATGAACTCGCTTAGGTTGTTTATGTATCCGGCGGTTTTGGCGCTGCTTTATGCTGTATCGGATGAGATTCATCAGTATTTTGTTTTGGGAAGGTCTTGTTCGATTCAGGATGTTTTGATTGATGGTATCGGAATTATCGGTTTTTGTATTCTTATCAGAATTAAGAAAGGATGCCCATGCTCGATAAAATGAAGGCCTTATTTGAAATGCAGAAACAGATGAAGGAGATAAAGCAGGAATTGGATAATACGAACTTTGATATCCAAAGCTTTGACGGCCTGGTAAAAATTACGATGAATGGTTCTCAGGAGGTAAAAGAGATTAAGATTAAGGATAATTTCGGAGAATCAGAAAAGGCAAGCTTAAGCAGCTCATTAAAAGATTCCTTTAACCGCGCGATCAAGCATTCGCAGGAGGTCGCGGCGCAAAAAATGAAACATATTACCGGCCTTAATCTACCGGGGTTAATGTAGTCTGCGTTATACCAGGAGGAGATATGAATAAAGCAAGTATCAGATGGCTTTACCAGGAGTTGCCGGATTTAATAGCGAAAGGTATTTTAACTAAAGAGGCTGCTGATAAAATACAGCAACACTATGGTGAGGTAAAAAATGTCACTAAAACAACAGCTACGCTGATTATTTTGGGGATACTAGGATCTCTTTTGATTGGGTTAGGGATAATTTTACTGCTTGCCCATAATTGGGATCAGTTCTCTCGGTTTACAAGAGCCGTTCTTTCTTTTATGCCTTTAGTTCTAGGGCAATGTATAGCATTATGGGTTTTAAAAAATAGGCCTCAATCAGGAGCATTTAAGGAAGGCTCGGCAACATTTTTGAGCCTTATGGTTGGAGCTTCCATATCCTTAATTAGTCAGACATATAATATTTCTGCGGATGCAGGTACTTTCATTTTAACCTGGATGTTCCTGATTATACCTATTACGTATCTTATGCAGGCATCTTTACCTGCAGCGATTTATTTAATAGGTATTACCATCTGGTCAGGTATCTATTGGGACAATCCGCTTAAAGCGGTTCTATTCTGGCCTTTAGCAGCAATAATTATACCTCATTTTATCTGGACATTACGCCAGGAGATTTATGTTTTACGTACAGCTGTGCTTTCTTTTATTATGATTATATGTATTTCTTTTGCAGCAAGCTTTAGCTTAGGAAAGACCTGGCCCGGTTCCTGGATTATTATTTTCCCCAGCATATATTCGATATTCTATTTTCTTGGTTGGTTAAAGATTAACAAAACGACTACTAATTGGCAACGGCCATTACGCTTGGTAGGGGCGGTTGGATTATTTATATTTGCATTCCAATTTACTTTTCGTTATGTCTGGCAGTATCTCGGCGCGTATTCTTATGGGCTCCGAGATTTCTCTGGTATTAGCGCCTTGCCCGATCATATTATAACAATAGCCGTAGTATCTACAGCGGCATTGTTATTTTATAGCAATATTAAACGTAAGCATTTAGATATTGCTTTGTTTGGGGCGGTTCCGTTATTAGCGATGATTGCTTATTTAGTTAAAGAGCAATCAGTGGTTTTCCCGCTATTGATTTTCAACGTCTATTTATTTATTTTAAGCATTAGCCGCATTATAACCGGAATTCGCAGTAGTAATTTAGCTGTTGTTAATGTGGGCATGTTAATGTTAGCATTGCTTATTATCGCAAGATTTTTTGACAGCGATATAAGTTTTATAATGAAAGGATTGGCATTTATTATTGTAGGGATTGGGTTTTTAGCTGTTAATTTAAAACTTGCCCGTAGTCTGGGAGGTGCAAAATGAAAAATAGGTTAATGATTAGATTATTTTTATGTTTAGCATTGATTCAGCTTGTTGTGCCTCTGTCTATGATAGCAAGGCGCGAGTTTGTCCTTAGAGACGGCGCACAATTTAAATTTAAGGTTGCCCCCGTTGATTCTTACGATGCTTTTCGTGGAAGATATGTTGCTCTTAGAATTGATGAAAATTATGTCCCGGCAATAAAAAACGAAAAGATAAAGCGTGGGCAAGCTGTATTTGTAGTTATTAATTTAGATGCCCAGGGGTTTGCAAGGCTTAGCGAAGTAACTACAGGCAGGCCTCGCAGGGGATCATATATTCGAGCTAATGTATCAAATGTTTATAACGATAAGATATATTTAGATTTACCAATTGATCGCTACTATATGGAAGAAAAATCCGCTCCTCTGGCAGAAAAAATTTATCAGCGGTATTCCCAGCGCGATAAAAAGGATGCATATGTTGTTGTTAGAATAAAAGATGGGTTTGTGGTTATAGAAAGTCTTTATGTCGGGGGGCAGAAAATTGAAGACATGGTTAAGCAGGGAATGAAGAATCCCAATAGACTTGGTTTACGGGGGATCAGATGATGTTTATTCCGGCTAATCTCATATCTGCGGTTGCGCAGATCTTGGATATCTTGTTAACGATAATTTACTGGCTTGTACTTGTCCGGGCATTAGTCAGCTGGGTAAATCCTGATCCTTATAATCTGATTGTGCAGTTTTTGAATAAGGCAACTGAACCGATTTTAGCGCCGATAAGAAGGCTGCTGCCTTTGAGCTTCCGATTCGGGATTGATATTTCTCCGATAATTGCGTTTTTTCTAATTATGTTCTTGAAATCATTTTTAGTAAGGTCATTTTTTGATCTTAGTATGCGGCTGAGATTAGGATGATGGTAAGCGGCCGAAGAAAAATTTATGAAAGGGAGTAGATGCGGATCTTAGTTATCGGTTCAGGCGCAAGAGAACATGCTTTAGTTTGGAAGATCGCTCAATCTAAATTGGTAGATAAAATCTTTTGTGCTCCTGGTAACGGCGGAATCGGTCAAATTGCTGAATGTATTGATATAAAAGCAGAAGATGTTTTTGGTTTATTAGAATTTGCCAGAAAAGAAAAAATTGATTTAACTGTAGTCGGTCCGGAGGTTGCTTTATCATTAGGGATTGTTGATGAGTTTGAAAAAGCGGGCCTCAAAATTTTTGGACCGAATAAATTAGCTGCGAACTTAGAGGCAAGCAAGGTTTTTTCTAAGGAGCTGATGGCAAAATATAAAGTTCCCACGGCGGGTTTTAAGATCTTTGATAATGCCGATGAAGCAAAAAAATATATTGAGAAAATTGGCGCACCCTGTGTAGTTAAAGCTGATGGTTTGGCTGCGGGAAAAGGTGTGGTGGTAGCCAAATATGTCGATGAAGCCAAGTATGCCGTAACCTCCATGATGGAGGATAAGATTTTTGGCGATGCCGGTAAAAAAATAATTATTGAAGAATGCCTTATCGGCCAGGAAGCATCAATTCTGGTAATTACTGATTCTAAAGAAGTTGTGGCTTTGGCTTCAGCTCAGGATCACAAAAGAGTATTTGATAATGATCAAGGGCCTAATACCGGTGGCATGGGTGCTTATTCGCCTGCTCTGGTAGTTACCGCCGAACTCCTAAAAGAGATTATGCAAAAAATTGTTTACCGCACAATCGATGGACTGGTTAAAGAGGGGATAGATTACCGGGGTGTATTGTATGCCGGAGTAATGTTGACTAAGGAGGGGCCAAAAACTTTAGAATTTAATGTGCGCTTTGGCGATCCTGAAACACAAGTAATATTACCCAGATTAAAATCGGATTTGGTTGAGGTAATGCTGGCGGCTACTGAAGCAAAACTTTCTAAAGTAAAAACTCTTGAATGGGACAGCCGCGCTTGTATTTGTGTGGTTTGCGCTTCTGCAGGTTATCCGGGAAGTTACCCTAAAGATAAAGAAATCAGCGGGCTTGATCAGGTTGCAAAATTAGATGATGTGGTGGTTTTTCATGCCGGCACCAGGAGAGTGGGAGATAAAACTTTAACCAGCGGCGGCAGGGTTTTAGGGGTAACAGGATTGGGCGCGACAATTAAAGAAGCGATGAATAAAACATATGAAGCAGTAGGGAAAATAAATTTTGAAGGAATACATTATCGGAAAGATATTGGTAATAAGGCTTTATTATAGGAGGAACATCATGGCAAAAATCAGTATAATCATGGGCAGTCAGTCGGATTTAGAAACAGTAAACGAAGCAATTAATGTTTTAAAAGAATTTAAAGTTGATTTTGAGGTTAAGGTTTTATCTGCGCACAGAACTCCGAAAGAAGTGGCTAAATATGTGGAGGCAGCACCTAGAAAAGGTACAAAAGTTTTTATTGCTGCTGCGGGAATGTCTGCGGCTTTAGCCGGAGTGGTGGCTGCGCATACAATTTTACCGGTGATCGGGATTCCGATTGAGACTAAAAATCTAAAAGGCCTGGACTCGCTCTTATCTACCGTGCAGATGCCTCCGGGAATTCCAGTAGCTTGTATGGCGATTGGAAAAAGCGGAGCCAAGAATGCCGCGCTTTTTGTTCTGGAAATACTTGGTGTAAGCGATGTAAAAATTAAAGTCAAGCTACTAAATTATAAAAAGCAAATGCGCCTTAAAGTAAAAAAGACCAAAATCAAACTATGAGTTTAACTAAAATCATAAAGATTAATCCGGTTGTCCCGGATAAGGCGCCTATTCAAGAGGCTGCCAAGATTATCTCTAACGGCGGATTAGTGATTATTCCTACGGATACTGTCTATGGCATTGCAGTTTCTGCCTCCAACAAAAAAGCGTTGGATAAACTTTATGAAATTAAAAAGCGTCCCAAAGATAAACCTTTTGCCATGCTTATTGCAGATAATGGGCAGGCGGAGGGGTTTGCCAGCGACATCCCGATAGCCGGTTATAAGCTTATGCGTAAATTTTGGCCCGGGCCGCTGACGCTTTTATTAAAAACAAAAAATGGCGCAAAGATTGGCTTACGCGTTCCGGATAACCAGGTTGCTTTAGAAATTATTTATCAGGCTAACGTTGCTTTAGCTTGCCCTTCGGCAAATATAAGCGATGCTCCTGCGCCGGTTGATTTTGCGCAGGCAATTAAAAATTTAGATGGCCTGGTAGATTTAGCACTTGATGCAGGGGTGGCAAAAATAGGAGTAGAATCTACGATTGTTGATTTAACAGTTGAGCCGCTAAAGATAGTCAGGAGCGGGGCAATTAAGGACGAAGCGATATGGGAAGCCGTTAAAACAAAGAAAGTTTTATTCGTTTGCACCGGAAACTCCTGCCGTTCGGTAATGGCTGCGGCATATTTAAATAAGTTTCTGAAAAATCAGAGTAGAAGCGATATAGAGGTAGATTCAGCCGGTATGATGGCGCTTGAGGGTATGGGCGCTAGTTTTGAGACGCGCGAGGTAATGGCGGCTGAGGACATGAATGTTGCCGGCCACCGTACTCAAAAAGTAACTAAAAAGTTAATCGATGGATCGGATATTATTTTGGTTATGGAAAAAATACATGAGGAAAGGATCTTGCAGCTTGCACCGGAAGCAAAAAATAGACTTTTTTTATTAAAGGAATTTGCTAGAATAAATGACAGTAATCTGAATATTGCCGACCCCATAGGAGGATCTTTTAAGTTTTACCAAGAGGTCTTCATTACCATAAAAGACGCTGTAGAAAGGATAAGTAAAATCATATGAGTAAAATATTGATTGCTTCCGATCATGCCGGGTTTATTTTAAAAGATAAATTAAGGAGTTTCCTTGAGCAAAAAGGAATTGGTGTAAAAGATCTGGGAACTTATTCCCAAGAGCGTTGCGACTATCCGTTATTGGCTTATAGTTTAGCCGGTGATATCTCTTCAGGTAAGTATAAGCGCGGAATACTTATTTGTAAAAGCGGAATCGGTAATTCTATTGTTGCGAATCGCTTGCCGCGAGTGCGCGCTGCGCTCTGCCATAATATCGTAATCGCTAAATTAAGCCGCCAGCATAACGACAGCAATGTTTTAGTTCTGGGCTCAGGTTTTGTAAAAGCAGATATGGCCAAAAGGATTGTTACGGCATGGCTAAATACTAAATTTTTAGGAGGCAGGCATCTAAAGAGGGTAAAATTAATTAATCGTATTGATAAAAACATAAGGAGTTGTGCAAAGTGAAACATTTAAAAAAGACGGATCCGGAAGTTTATGCAGCAATTAAAAAAGAAGTGAGACGGCAGAATGATAATTTAGAGATGATTGCTTCGGAAAATTTTACGTCTCTAGCAGTTTTAGAGGCGCAGGGCTCGGTATTGACCAATAAATATGCCGAAGGATATCCTGGCAAGCGCTGGTACGGCGGATGCGAATACGTTGATATTGTCGAAACTCTGGCGATAGAAAGGGCAAAAACAATTTTCGGCGCAGAGCATGTTAATGTCCAGGCGCATTCAGGTTCTCAGGCAAATATGGCGGTTTATTTTGCAGCGATAAATCAGGGAGATACTGTTTTGGCGATGGATTTAGCTGCCGGAGGCCATCTTACGCACGGCCATCCGCATAATTTTTCCGGAAGATTTTTTAAAATGGTCGGCTACGGCGTAGACAGAAAAACTGAATGTCTGGATTATGATGCAATTCAGGAGCTGGCTAAAATACATAAACCAAGGATGATTCTAGCAGGTGCCTCGGCATATCCCAGAACAATTGATTTTAAAAAATTCCGCCAGATCGCCGATAGCGTCGGGGCATATTTATTCGTGGATATGGCTCATATCGCCGGCTTAATTGCCGCCGGCCTTCATCCTTCGCCTGTTCCATACGCTGAGTTTGTTACTTCCACTACGCATAAAACTCTGCGCGGTCCGCGCGGAGGCTTCATTTTATGTAAAAAAGAATTTGCTAAAAAAATCGACAGCCAGATCTTTCCGGGAATTCAGGGTGGGCCGTTGATGCATGTGGTTGCGGCAAAAGCTGTGGCATTTGCCGAGGCGCTGACTCCGGAATTTAAAAAGTATCAGGCCCAGTTAATGAAAAATGCCGTTGAGCTGGCTGCGGCATTAGAGAAAAAAGGCTTTCGCATTGTTTCAGGAGGCACGGATACGCATTTGATGCTGGTTGATTTAAATGCCAAGAATACTACCGGTGCGGATGCTTCAAGGATTTTAGGAGAAGTAAATATTACCGTGAATAAAAATCTGATTCCTTTTGATGAAAAAGGCCCGATGGTAACCAGCGGGATTCGCCTGGGGACTGCGGCAATCACCACGCGTAAAATGAAAGAAGCCCAAATGCAAAAGATCGCCTCTTTAATCAATGAGGCGTTGGAGAATCAGTCAGACCTGCAAAAATTAGCGCAGATTAAAAAAGAGACACTTGCTTTAACTAAGAAATTTCCATTATATCCGGAGTTATTATAAAAATGAAAAAGAAAATTATTACTAAAAGTCAGCGGCCAACTTGGGATGAATATTTTTTAGAGATGGCCAAACTCGTTTCTAAAAGGTCTACTTGCCTGCGGCGTAGCGTGGGGGCAGTTTTGGTAAGAGATAAAAGAATCCTGGCTACCGGTTATAATGGGGCTCCCAGCGGCCTGAAACACTGTATTGAAATAGGCTGTATACGTTTGAAATTGAAGATACCTTCGGGGCAACGTCATGAATTATGCCGCGCACTGCATGCGGAGCAGAATGCGCTTATCCAGGCATCATTACACGGAATAAGCGTTAAAGGCGCTACATTATATTCCACTACTCAGCCTTGTGTTATCTGCGCAAAGATGCTGATTAATGCCGGGATCAAAGAGATCGTAATTACCCAGGGTTATCCGGATAAGATGGCGATGGAATTTTTAAAGCAGGCTAAAATAAAAATTAGGAAGATCGGAAAGAAGGGATAGCGCAGTGAAATGTCCTTTTTGCGGATACAAAGAAGATAAAGTCGTGGATTCCCGGTCTACCGCAGAAGAGTCAGCGGTCAGACGCCGCAGGGAATGCTTAAAGTGCGGCAAGCGCTTTACTACTTATGAATATGTTGAAGAAAATTCATTATTGGTAATTAAGAAAGATGGCCGTCGCGAAGCCTTTGACCGGAAGAAAATTTTATCCGGGATAATCCGGGCTTGTGAGAAAAGGCCGGTAAGCGTTGAGAAGATGGAGGATGTCATTACTCAGGTTGAGCGCCTGATCCAGAAGAAAAATGACCGCGAGGTATTAGCCAGCAAGATCGGCGAGTTGGTTATGGAGAAACTTAAACTTATTGATGATGTTGCTTACGTGCGTTTTGCTTCGGTGTACCGGCAGTTTAAGGATGTCGGCCAATTCATGGTAGAATTAAAAGACATTTTAGGTAAAGATAAAAAGAAAAAATAGAAAGGTTGCTATGGTTGAGATGGAGTTAAATAAAATAGTCATTGATGAGAAAAGGCATGATCAACTGATTGCCTTAAAGGAAAAAAACGGCACCCGAGTTCTACCGATTGTCATCGGTTTAAATGAGGCATCGGCAATAAAATTTAAAATCAGTGGCTTTAATCCTCCGCGTCCGCTAACGCACGATTTAATTTTTACCCTGCTTAATGATCTGGGGGCAACCATTGAAAAGGTTATCATCGATAAATTAGAGGAGACTACCTTTCATGCCAAAATCGTGATTAAAACTTTTGATGGCCAGTCGAAAAGTATCGATGCCCGGCCAAGCGATAGTATTGCTTTGGCAGTCAGGAGCCATGCGCCGATATTTGTAGAGGATTCGATTCTCCAGCATTATGAGATGTTCAATAAAGATAAGCCATAAGAGTCCCACCATAAAATCTATGTTGCAATTCAGCGAAAAAGATAAAAGTATTTTAAAACCGGTTTATAATTTTGCTAAATCAAGAAAGGTAAAATTATATTTAGTCGGCGGGGCTTTGCGTGATCTAATCTTGAAAAGAAAAAAAGACAACCCGGATTTTGATTTCTGTCTTAAAAAAGGGTCCCTAAATTTTGGACGCAAACTTGCCCGGCAATTAAAAGCCGCTTTTGTGGTTTTAGATGAGGAGCATGCGGCATGTCGGATGGTAAAAAGAATAGAAGGCAAGCTCTACACCTTTGACTTTACGGAGTTCCGTGCGCCAACTTTGGAAAAAGACCTCCTGCACCGGGATTTTACGATCAATGCCATGGCTTTAGAGTTTAAAGATGTTTTCTCAGACAAAGATCTCAACGCATTGATCGTTGATCCGTATTCCGGAGGAGCCGACCTTAAACGCAAGATAATCAAAGTCACCGGTAAAAATTCATTTAGAGAGGATCCGCTGAGGATTTTACGTGCTTTTAGTTTTAGCTGTATGCTCAATTTTAGCTTAGATAAAGAAACGCTACACCTGGTAAAAAAAGAAAAAAACAGGATTATTGCCGTATCCAGCGAGCGTATCCGCGAAGAATTATTTAAAATTTTTGACAGTTCGACAGCTTATGATTCTTTAGTTGTTTTGGATAGAATCAAGATCTTTGAGATAATTTTTCCGGAAATCAAGCCGATGCGCGGGATTGGACAGGGGCCGTATCATCATCTGGATGTCTGGCAGCATACCTTAGAGACATTAAGACAGTTTGAATTGATTTTAAAGTCAGTTAAGCAGAATCCGCAGATCAATGATTATCTTGACCAGGAGATTTCTTCTTTACGTAAGCGATCAAGCCTTTTGAAGTTCGCTTGTATATTGCATGATGTGGGTAAACCCGGAGCTTTACGCCGCCAAAAAGGAAAAATTATTTTTCACGGCCACGAAGGAGTGGGTTTAGGCTTGACCCGCGTAATCTGGCGCAGATTAAAATTATCTAACGAGGAAGGCCGTGCTTTAGAGAGGATTGTGTTTTGTCATTTAAGGCCAGGGTATCTGGCAGATTATGATCATCCTACTCAACGGGCAATCTTCCGTTATTTTCGTGATACAGGTAGCGAGGCATTGGCTGTGCTTCTTTTATCGTTGGCTGACCAGCGCGCTACTAAAGGCCCGTTGACTACGGCGCTTTCCCGGCTGCGTCATGAAAAATTAGTTAAGTCATTAATCCGTAAGTTATTGGAAAAGCAAAGACAGAAGAAAACCGTCCGCTTTTTTAATGGCAATGATATTATGAAAAAATTCAAATTGCCGGCATCTGTGCTAATTGGGACGGTACTTAATGCCCTGGAGGAAGCCCAGGCGATCGGTAAAATTAAGAATAAAAAAGAGGCCTTGAAATTAGCTGCCAAAATAATTAAAAAAGATAAATGAAAAAATTCATTATCATTACGTTGATCTTGTTTCTGATTCTTACCGGCGGAATAATCTATTTGAATAAAGTTGTCTTTCCCGTAAAAATAAAATCACTTATCATTTCAGCCTTAAAACAACAGACCAGTAAAGATGTAAGCTTGAAATCTGTGGAGTTTAGTTTGCTTAAAGGGTTGATTTTGACCGATTTAGTTATTTCCGATACTCAGAACGTAATCTTAAGTACACGGCGGGCAACCTGCTCTGTGTTTGTCTGGCCGTTTTTGAAGAAACAAATAATTATCCCTGGGATAACTCTCAAGAGCCCATATATCTTCTTGGAGCGAAGGACAGACGGGAGTTTTAATTTACAGGATCTTTTTCCTGCTGCCGGCTCGCCTGCCAAGAAACAGGATTACAGTGTTTCTGTTCTTAAAATAAGTGTTTTATCGGGAAATATTGTTTTTCAGGATGATACGCTGGCAACCAAATTTAAAAAAGAGATTAAAAATATCCAGCTTAATCTGCATCTAGGTCTTCCGGCAAGCGTAAAGTTTAATTTCAAAGGGGAGATGCCGCTGGTTCCCGCTGTTTTTATCAGCGCCTCAGGGAAGTACCAAATTTTAAACCGGCAATTTTTGGGAAATATTGCAATTAAAAATTTACCTCCGACGGAGTTCAGCGCTTATTATAATCTAAGTGATTTGGTTAAGGGTTTGATTGATTTACAGGCTCAGATTAATCTTAAAGATCAGATATGGCAGGCTAAGATCATTGCCAAAGGCGAGGATCTGATCTTAGAGCAGGATAAATTAAAAGTTAAATTAAACTCCGCGCTGCAAGTTGAGGTTGAATATAACCTGCAAACTAAAAAGTCCGCCTTTAACGGTTTCTGCAATATTTGGCAGGCAGATATTGCAGGCATAGAATTATTGGGTGAAATTAAAAATCTTCACGGAAAGTTTTCTTTTAATCAGCGCTCCTTGGTGGCAGAGGGCCTGAAGGCTCAGTTATTAGGCGTGCCTTTTGAAGTTAAAGTGGGGATCAAGGATTTTAAAAATCCGGTATTAAACATAATAACTGATTTGGACTTAAGTATCCTGCCCTCGATTGCCAAAGAAAAGTTTAATTTTAATCTGATTAATCAGGCTCAGGGTAAAGCGGCTCTAACGATAAAAGCAAATCCGGATACAGAAGGTATTTGGGTAGTACAGGGAGACCTGGATATAACCGGGGCGAGTTTGAAATTAGATAAGTTGGATAATTCTATTGAAGATATTACAGCGGCTGTCAATTTCAGCCAGCAGGGGTTTAGCTGGAAAGACACTGAATTTAAATATCAGGGGCAGGATTATCAAAGCAGCGGGACATTTTCTGATTTTAAGGCACCTAGTATTAGGTTAAAGCTTTTTTCACAGGAGTTGTCGTTAGCTGCGGATTTCGGGCTGGCAGGCAAAAAAATTAAAATCTCTCAGCTTAGCGGAAAATACCTTGATTCAAAATTTTCAATCAGCGGCGATCTTGATAATACTGACCCTGCTAATTTACAGGCTGATTTAAGCGGCACTCTTAATCTGGAGCTGAGCAACTTAATTAAAGTATTGGATAAACCGTACCCGCAGCTAAAATCAATGCAACCGGCAGGCCAACTTGACGCACAATTTAATTTAAGCGGCACTCCGTCGGATTTTAAGAATTGTTATTTACACGCCAATATCAATAGCGTTAATTTTTCTCTTTATGGTTTAAGAGCGCAGAGTTTATTCATGGGCTTTTTGCTTGATCAGAGAATAGCCAAACTGCCTGATATTAAAATTGCCTTTTATGATGGTTCAGTCCAGGGGTCGGCTACTTTGAACCTTGATGCTGCAAATCTCCCCTATCAATTGGAGTTAAAAGCCGATGGGATTAAATTAGAGAAACTTAAACTGGATACTCCGCATAAGGATAAAGATATTTCCGGGACCATATCCGGTGAGCTTAAACTTAATGGATATTCGACCGACTTAAATAAACTCAGCGGAGCCGGAAACTTTTCTATCCTCGAAGGAAAGCTGTGGGAATTTAGCCTGCTTCAGGGATTAGGTAAGATGTTATTTACCAAAGATCTGGGTAATATTAAATTTTCCGAATGTACTTCTGATTTAATCATAAAAGATAAATTTGTTTATCTGGACAATTTAAAATTAAGAAGCACGATCGCTAATTTTACCGGTCCGTTAAAAATAGGTTTTGACGGTTCTTTAGATGGGGCTTTAGATGTGGAGATTTTAAGTGAGATGGTTCCGGTAAGCGGAACTTTTAAGGACATCACTACGGCGATTATCGGCCAATCAGGAAAATTCGGCACATTTAAATTAAGCGGTACGCTTAGCGAGCCAAAATATAATTTTAAACCGGCGGTAACCAATATTATCAAGGGTTTAACCGATATAATTTTCGGGAAACAATGAGGAGCTTAAAATGAAAGTTCATACCCAGGAATTATTTTTTAACACTAAGAACCGCCAGGAGTTTATTAATATTACCGATCAGGTAGAAGAAGTATTAGCTAAAAGCACGATTAAAGAAGGGTTATGCCTGGTAAATACTATGCATATTACCGCCAGCATTTTTATCAATGATGATGAAAGCGGCTTACATAAAGATTTTTCAGTTTGGCTTGAAAAACTGGCTCCGTTCGGTAAAGATAAATACCAGCATAATCTTACCGGAGAAGATAACGCGGATGCGCACCTGAAGCGCACGATTATGGGCAGGGAGGTAGTGGTGGCAGTAACCGCAGGAAAATTTCACTTGGGGCCATGGGAGCAGATCTTCTACGGTGAATTTGACGGCCAAAGAAGGAAGCGCGTCCTAGTGAAAATAATCGGCGAATAATCAATGAGAAAAATATCGGTATTAAATCTTATAACTTTCCTGGCTGCGTTTCTTCTATTTCAGGTTGAGCTGATTATATCCAAAACACTGCTTCCTAATTTTGGAGGTAGTTATTTGGTCTGGGGATCTTGCGTTGTATTTTTTCAGGCAGTATTATTTTTAGGCTATTTTTTTGCCTATGCTATCTTAAGGAAAATTGGAATCAAAGTTTTTTTGCCGTATTATCTGGGCTTGTTTTTGTTGCCGTTATTATGCTTCCCCGGAAAGAGTCTTCCGGTGATCAGTTTTGTTAATTTAAATATACCGCTTGTTTTAAATGTCTTTTGGCATCTTATCCGCACGATCGGGCCGGTTTTCTTTGTTTTATCCACGGTTGCCGTAATATTACAGGCCTGGCTGGCGGATTCGGATCTAGCTGAGAAGATCAATCCTTATACACTTTATGCTGTATCTAACCTGGGTTCTTTTGCCGCCCTAATCAGCTATCCGTTCTTATTCGAATTATTCCTTGGATTGGATATCCAGCTTTTATTATGGAGAGTGACGTATTTTTTACTTTTGGGATTGATTATTTATGCGGTATTTTCGATTAAGATTATTCGTGAAAATAAGCTTGGTAAGATTTGGAGCATGGGAGAGATCTCCCGGGTAGATTGCTTACACTGGTTTCTTTTTAGCGCTGCCGGAGTGATTATGTTCCTTTCCGTGACTAATATTATTACCTATGAGATCGCCCCGATCCCGCTGTTATGGGTGGTACCTTTATGTATTTATTTGCTATCCTTTGTTTTAAATTTTAAACGTAAGCCCTGGGTGCCGTTATGGATTACGAATAAATTTTATTTGACCTTTGCCTGGAGCGTAGTTTTATTTTTCATAGCCTCAACGAGGGCATTGCCGTTTATTCTGGAGTTAGTTCTCACCTGCTTATTTTTGTTTCATCTTTGTATGTTTTGCCAGCACAATTTATATAAATCTAAACCGGCTAACCCGGATAGCCTACCTTTATTTTATTTAATTATAGGCTTAGGAGGATTTATCGGAGGAGTTCTGACTACCTGGGTAATGCCGCTTGTTTCGGCTTTAGTCTTGGAATACCTTTTGGGCCTGGCTGTTCTGGCGCTGGCTTTAGTCATCGGAAGTAAACCGCAGAGACTCGGGACAGTTAACATATTTTTTATCTCTTATATTTGTATAATGCTGATGTTTTGGCCGGTATTTTTCCCGTATTATAATTTATTCGGGATGATCATCATACTCCTTAGCTCTAAAATCTGCTATTCTCGCCTGATCAGTTATCCGCGCGCATTGCTAAGCAGTGTTTTAGCGGTATTAATCATAGCGCCTGCTATTGATTCAGAATGGAGCCACAGCAACTATGTTTATAAACATCGTAATTATTATGGCATATATAAAGTTTATAAGGATAAAGACAAATATGTTTTGATGAATGGAACAACTATTCACGGAGTTCAATTTAGAGATAAAGATAGAGAGAGGCAGCCGCTTAGTTATTACCATAAGCTTACCCCTGTTGGAGAATTATTAGGACCGCCGGAAATAAGTTTAAAAAATATCGGTTTGATAGGTTTAGGTACGGGCAGCTTGACTGCCTATGCTAAAGCCGATCAAAATATAGATTATTTTGAGATTGATCCGGATGCATATTTTATCGCGAAAAATTTATTTAGCTATCTTAAAAATTCAAAAGGCAAAATAAGTTATATTTTCGGGGATGCCAGGATTAGGATTAAGGAAACAGAAAGCAATAAATATGATATTTTGGTTGTCGATGCTTTTAATGGAGATTCTATCCCTGTGCATCTTTTAACTACCGATGCTATTAGAGAATACCGGAAGCATTTAAAGAATGCAGGAATAATCTTATTTCATATTTCAAACCGCTATCTTGATTTTATCCCTGTTTTATTCAGCAACGCCAATTACCTGGATGCCTACGGATGTTTTAAGAATAATAAAGCCGGAAAAGATGAGGATCTTTTTGCTTCAAGCTGGTTTGCTTTGAGCTGGGATATTAAAGCTTTTAATAAATTAACCGGGAAGCTGAAATGGACCCAATATGATCCTGGATTGGGTAAGCTTGGGCGGCCCTGGACTGATAAATATTCGGATATGCTTTCGATCTTGAGGCTGGATAATCTGCTTTGGTCAATTAAAAATTTTAGGCCATTTTATTGGTAAGATTAGATTATGAAAATTAAAAATACGGAAATTAAAGTGGTTGTCGGGGATATCACCGTAATAAATGCTGATGCGATTGTGAATGCTGCCAATAATAAATTAGTAATGGGTGGCGGAGTTGCCGGAGCAATTAAAAGAAAAGGCGGCCAGGAGATTGAAGATGAGGCAATAGGAAAAGGTCCGATTGAAGTCGGCCAGGCGGTTGAAACCGGCGCAGGAAAATTGTCAGCAAAATATGTAATTCATACTGCTACGATGAGTATGGATTTTAAAACTGATGAGATTAAAATCCGTAATTCCTGCAGAAACTCGCTGGATTTAGCCAGAAAATTAAAAATCAGCTCCATTGTTTTTCCGGCCTTAGGTTGTGGCACCGGAGGTTTCCCTTTATTGGCTTCAGCTAAGATTATGGCTCAGGAAGCTTTAAGGCACATACGCCAAGGGGAGACGCCGCTTAAAGAAATAATTTTTTGTGTAACGGATGAAAAGGCGTCCACTGTTTTTAATCAAGGAGTATTAGGGTATTTGGAATATGTGACAACTAAATTATCTAACGGCCCTTATGTTACAGTGGATGCGATTATTGAACTGTCCGAAGGAATTGTAGTTATTCAACGCAGTAATCCGCCTTTTGGCTGGGCACTGCCAGGAGGTTTTGTGGATTATGGTGAAAGTCTGGAAGATGCGGTAACTAGAGAAGCCAAGGAAGAGACTAATTTAGATTTGACTGAAATTAAGCAATTTCATACCTATTCTGATCCTGCACGTGATCCAAGATTTCATACTGTGGGCACGGTATTTATTGCTAAGGCTAAAGGAACTCCTAAAGCAGGCGATGATGCCGCCGGCTTAAAAGTCGTTAAATTAAGCGAAATTAAGAATATCGATTTTGCTTTTGACCACAAGAAGATTCTCGAAGACTATCTCAAAACAAAGAAGGATTAGCTTTCGCGCAGCTGTTTCTCAGCGTCGACAATATCGCGGTTAATTACGCGGATGGTTTCTTTGATCTTGTCTTTCAACAAATAAGAGGCAACCGGGGCCTGGGAGATTTCCCTTAAAACCTGCACGCTCATCCGGAAATATCTTACCACTTCACCTTCGTCGCAATCAGTCATCTCTAAAGTTTTATCAAAGTTTGTTCCGCGCAGCCAGGCTTCCATAGCAGAGCATAAATGAAAATAAGGAAGCTTGCTAAAAGGGTAAATTTTATAGCGGCGTTCTTTAACTTTGACCGCATCATAAATTTCTTCGCAGGTTCTTTTGATCGCGCGGCTTGATTTTGATACGGATAACGGCATGCACTGGTTTTTGCGCGGATCAAAGACAATTGCCGCAGCGATTACCCCTAATCCGAATTCATCCAGCTGCTCAAGGATATTCTGTTCGTATAGTTCTGCCAAAACTAATTCATAACCGTAAATTGTTTTAGCGAATTTTCCTTTTTCCGTAAGTTTATTGTCGTGAATATAGCCTGAATCTTTAAGCAGCCTTAGTTTCGCATCTAAAAGATTTAATGCTTGTTTCTGTTCATTTTTACGCGACTGATAATAATGCAGAGAGAGGGGATAGATTTTAAATAGATCCTCCTGGTATTTTTCATAGAGATTAAGGAGGGTGGCATAAGATGTATTAAACTGGCTTTTCACCTCTTCGGGTTTGCCGTAAATAATCCGGCGAACTTCATCAAAGGTCATTCTTTGGGAGTTAACCCGTGTGTAAACAAATCCTTCTTTATCTATACCCCGCCTTCCGGCGCGTCCGGCCATCTGATAAAAATCGCGAGTTTTTAAATTGCGTACATAAGTGCCGTAAAATTTACGCAATCCGTCGAACATTACCGAGCGGCTGGGCATGTTTATGCCTAAGGCAAATGTTTCGGTGGTAAAAATGACTTTTAGCAGGCGGCTGGTAAAAAGCCGCTCAATTACCTCTTTTAATGTCGGAAGCATCCCGGCGTGATGATAAGCAATACCGCGCTGCACCAGAGGATAGAGAATTTGGGCAGATTGTTCATTTTTTAAATTAAATCTTTCCAGAAGATCTTCATATAATTGAGTGATGGCGCGGGATTCTTTGGCATCCAGAAATTTGAATCCATAAAGGTCGTGAGCAAGCTCTTCGGCGCGCTTGCGGGAAAAGACAAAATAAATTGCCGGTAGCCCGTCATTATTACGTAGATAATCGATCAGCGTACTTAGGCGGTTGGGTTTACTTGAGCGTATGCGCCGAAGGTGCTCTATCTTATTGACGATCTCATTTTGGCATTGAAAAAGAAAATGCAGAGGAACCGGGCGGTTATCTTCGATGACTACCTTTACGGTTTTGTCATGAATAGATTCGATCCATTTAGCAAATTGTTCGATATTAGGAATAGTTGCTGATAGCCCTAAGAGATGCATATGCTTGGGCAAAAAGATCAGTGATTCTTCCCATACCGTCCCGCGCTCGGGGTTATCAATGTAATGGATCTCATCAAAGATGATCCATGAATACTTATCCAGGCTCTGCGGCTCATCTAATAATTTGTTACGGAAGATCTCGGTAGTCATGATTAAAATCGGAGCATGCGGATTAATGGAAACGTCGCCAGTAAGAATTCCGATATTATCATTAAATTGTCCTTGAAAGTCACGGAATTTCTGGTTGGATAGAGCCTTGATCGGAGCAGTGTAGATGACTCCTAGATTGGTGCGGATAGCTTCGTTAATGATGTGTTCGGCAATCGCAGTTTTTCCGGCGCCGGTGGGGGCCGAAACAATTACCGAGTGGCCGCTATTGATATGGTCAATTGCCTCTTGCTGGAAACGATCGTAAATCATTATTTCTATTATAAGCGAAATTCCGCCAACCGCAATATAATAATATTTTAGCGTCTGTCTTGTCTGTATTTTCTCGGGAACGCTGGTTTGCCCCTGCGTGGCAAAACTGCGTCCTCCGTTTTGCTCCGGAGGTCGGCTGGCGTCGCTCTCGCTAGTATTAATAGCGGGTGAGCCGTGCCCGCTCCTTGCCGACACGTCCCTCGAAAACACAGCCAAGCCAGCCGCTAATAAGGGGACGGATCCCGAGCGAAGCGAGGGGCTGTCCCTTAGTTTTTAAAACGAAAACATATGAATGTTTAAAATTCGGGGATTTGTGATAAAATATTATTAAGTAGTTTGCTTCTATGGTTCTGGGAAAAGTGAATAAGGACGAAGAGATAGGAGGAAAGTATGGCTAAATGTCCATCGTGCAACAAAGAAATCCCTTATTTTTACCAAATAATAAACTATTTTAAGGAACCATTTTTATTTTGGAGAAATCTTTTTGCATTACCAAACGAGTTTATTTTTATTTGTATAAGCTGTGGAGAAGAGCTAAATTTAACTCTTAGTAGTTGTTTTAAAATTGTATTAGTAATTGCCATTGCATCCCTTGTAACCTTTTTAACGATTTTTTATATTTTTCAATATTTTAATATTATTCTTAATCCTTGGAATTCTGGTTTACCTATGGCGACTATTATATTCCTAACAGGTTATCTTTCATGGCGTTTTCTTGCTAAGTTGAAGAAAGTAAACGGTTAAATTTATTATCTCGTCGTCCCATGAGTAAAGGAGCAGTTTAAGTAACGGCACGATATTTTAAAAACGGTTGCTGGAAGTATTGGGGAAAGGATGCTAATAATCTCCTGTTTTTTATCAATAGTTTTATCGTTGGTTCTTTATGACCACCTCATAGAACATCCTAATTCCTCTCTAAGAGTTATTGCTAATTTCATGGGGAGGATTAAGTTTTCTGAAGGAGTGTTGTATTTTAGTAAAAAAGTTAATTTTCTTTTGGGGTTATTTATCCTTCCATTCTCAATTTTTGGAAGCATTAGTTTCATAATATATTATAAAGTATTTAAGGGGAAAATAATAGAAGGGGATATGTTTGGACGTGAGCGTGCTTCGCGGTGGATGGACTTTTGTCTCGTTACCTCTGGTGTATTATCGATTGTGTTCGGTACAATTTCATTTTATCGAGTATTTATTCAGGGAAGATAATAATAAAGTAGAATATGCACCTTATTTTAAAATAGTAACTGTTTTATAGGATATTACGCTTAATAATTTTGTACTATTTGTTTTTACAAAGACTGGACTTGGCTGTTCAGTCTTTTTTATTAGCGGGCAGCTTATGTATAAATATGGATAGCAGAACCGTAACTTTGATAAGTGATAAAATTTTATGTTAGATTTTGTTCTCCTATACGTCTGTTATAAGTATAAGGAGGGTAAGATGTCTAATGTTATTTCAGTTGAGGTAATTGCCGCAAAGATTCTGTTAATACGTGGTAAGAGGGTGATGCTGGATAGGGATATTGCTAAACTATATGAAGTTGATACTAGCCAGCTAACTCGTCAAGTAAGACGCAATATTGACAGGTTTCCGGAAGATTGTGTGCCACGAACATACACGGAAAGGAGGTTTGACCTTTCAAGTATGGTGCTGTGCGAAAGATGAGAGCAGGCCTCTCG
>PCWB01000055.1 GCA_002796135.1 Candidatus Omnitrophica bacterium CG11_big_fil_rev_8_21_14_0_20_41_12 | reverse complement strand
ATAGTCATCATCATCAAAAACTTTTTTATTCTTTACCTGACGCAAAATATCCACCGACTCATAGCTGGGTATATTGGCTGGCTGGCTTGACTCGGTATAATCGGTTTTTAAATACTGGGGTTCTTCTTTTTCTAAAAAATAATACGACTTCAATAACTTCATCGCAGTCTGCTTGCGAATACCGATCTCACGAGCAACATAAATATCAAAATTAAGATAGCCCCATTCTTTATACATTTTGTCTTTATAAACCGAATACAAAGAACGCCCTAATTCAATCCAGGAGCATTTAAAATTTTTGGCGCTTTCTAAGATATGATAGCGCAGAGAATTAACATCCAGATTCTCCATCTTCTCTTCGATATTCCTGATTGATTTGGTCTTGGCCGCTTCCATCTTAATTCCCTTTATTTTTAAAGATATTTTTCAGTTCTTTTCCCACATCCTTATATTTCTCTATAATATTGTTCACTTTATCCACCAGCTGTTCAGGAGATTGGCGGGAGAGATTTTTCGCTGCCGCTTTCAGGATCATTTTCAATATTTTTTCCCGGCTTAATGCAGGATTATCTAATTGAGTATCGATTTGAAATTGCAAACTCAAATTCCCATCTGCATCGGTAAAAAGATCCAAGGCATTGCTAACCAGATTAAGGGCAGGTGGCTCCTCTAGCTTCTCTAGCTCATCTGTTTTTTCATAAATGATCTTAGAGAGATTGAAATCCGTAAGAATATTTAAGGCGTTATTTTTGGCTTTAAAAACCGAATCTAAATTCAACATGGCTGAAGCAATCTTTTTTTTCGATATAAAATTACCGTAATAAGGAGCCAAATTAGCGATATCCATATTCTTAACTTCTAATTTAGCGTCCATATCTTTAGCCGGATAATCCAGCCAGCCGTCAAAGGCGATATTACCGAAAGCCTTGCCTGAAGAATTAAGCAGCTGTGCACTAATGTCAAAGTTTGTGGCTAGCGAAGTAAGCGGCAGCGAAACCTTGGCCACCTTTATATTTAATTTATTCACGATCACCTGAAAACCTTCAGGAATAATTTTTTTATCGGTAAAGACTACCTTGGCGTTCTGCACTCTTAAGCTAGTTAAATAAATCTCCGGAGGCTTGCCTTGCGGATCTAAAACCGGCAGATTCAACGTGCCATCCGCAGATTGCATAAGATTAATTACCGGATCTATAATATTTAATCCATGAATAACTATTTTACCAAATAACAGAGCAATCAGATTCGGCGATAATGATATTTTTTTAATGCTGGCAAGGTTACCGATCTCTAAGTTCTCAAGAGTAATCGTAAACGGCGGGGACAAACTTATTTTTTTAAGGCTGGCTTTGAGCTTTAAATTCTGCTGGATCTGTTGTTCCACGATCCGGGGTGCATAGACACCGAGCAGAATATTAGCCGTAATAAAAATGACAAATAAAACTGCCAGAATCAAAATTATAACTTTGAACTTTTTCTTCATTAATTTTATGAAAGCAGTGTTTCGTTAATCCTGGCGCGGACAATATCGCGAAGTGAAGAAAACTCACCCGGGCCAAACCCCTCTGTTGTTATCTGCGGAAGCACTTTTACCGTAACGGCCACATTAGTCTTAAAGATCCAACTGCCCTTAGGGATTGCATCTGAGGCACCCTTGATGCAGATCGGAAGAACCGGTTTTTTTTCTCTGATCGCCAGCTTAAATGCGCCGTTTTGAAATTCACCCAACCGGCCGTCACTACTGCGCGTGCCTTCCGGAAAAAATAAAACCGACATATCACGGCGCAGCCAGTTGCTAGCTTGATAATAGATCTCTTTGATACTGGAAAAATCACCACGGTTAAGTTTAATGTGTTTGATCAAGCTTAAGCACCAGCCGATAAAAGGAACATTAAATAAACTAGCCTTAGCTACCCACTTGAACTGCGACTTAAGCTGATAAAGCACCGCAATATCCGCCATGCTCTGATGATTAGCGATGATCACGTAAGTTTTTTTACGGTCGAGATTTTCCAGGCCGCTAACTTTGATTTTCCAAAAAGGATTTAAGCCAATTACTGCGTCGCTCCACCAAAAGCACTGCGCATGGGTAATCTTCTTGTTCTTATCGAATGGGAAAAGCAGAATGGTTAGAACTAATACTACAAAAAACAGCAGAATAGTAATCAAGATGCTGCCAATCCATATAAATACCGAAATAATCGCTTTCATGCTCTAACTCTTCCTTTTTATATTAGTTCAAATACCGGCATCTGTCAACCTCTATTAGCGGATTACCGCAGACGGGCAGATCTGATTGTAGGCGCAATAAGTGCAGGCCTTGTATTCGGGCTGGGCAGGATACTCTTGCTGGCGGATTCCCGAGGAAACCTTCAGGATGTCTTCTTGTACTTTCTCTAAATCCTTCTCGCTGAGTTCATGGCGGCCGATAATCCCGGATTCCAAAAAGTACAGCTTCACTGCTACAGGCAGGGCGCCAAAGACATGCTGGTAAGCCAGGCCGTAAAGAGCAAGCTGTTTATTTTCCTTAACCCGCTTATCGGCATCCTTCTGAGTTTTAACTTCAGAGGTCTTAAAGTCCATGATCACCGCCCCCTCCAGCTCCATATCAATGCGGTCAAACCTGCCGCTGACCTTATTATTGCCGATTACAAAAGAAAAATCTTTTTCAATAAATTTAGGCGCCGAATTACGGGCTTCTTCATCTTTATAAAATCTGGACAATGCCTTCCTACCGATACGAAAACGCTCCTCCTGATGATTAACGTCTAAAAAACCCTGCGGATCAAAACTCGCCTCAAAACAATCCAGCAGTTCATCCATCGACACCTTAACGCCGCCAAGCTTGCGCAACAAATATTGGCTGACTGCTTCATGCATTGCCCGGCCGTAGATAACGGTATGATGCTCCATAATCGGCACCCGCAGGATATTTACATATTTATATTTTAAAGGGCAGGTCAGATAATCATCGATCTGATAATAACTTAAAGTAACTAGTTTATCATCGGGTAATTTTTGAAGTGGGGATTTAGGTGATTCTTTAGCCGGAGCAAAGCGGGCAATACTTTCAATGGCAGCGGTTTTTTTCTTCTCCACATCCTGCGCGGATTCTTTGCCTAATGCCTCTAAAACAAACTTACTTATCTTGCGCAGGCGCTTGCCTCCGTAATCATCGGCGCTGGTTAGATACAACTCCTCTTTGGAGCGGGTCATCCCCACATAAAAAAGCCGGCGCTCCTCATGAGTATGAAAATCTCCGGTAGGCAAAACTTCTTTAATTAATGCATCAGGTAAATCAATTTGCCGGCTGCGTTTGGGAAGCGGAAATTTCCCCTGCACCAGACTGACTAAAAATACCACTCTAAACTCCAGGCCCTTGGCTTTATGAATAGTTAAAATATTCACTGCATCCTGGTCTAAATCCGCCTCAACAGTCGGCGGGTCATCTCCGGAGTCAATCAAAAGATTAAGATGCTTGATAAAACTAATTACTCTATCCTCTTTAGCAATTAATTCAAAATCGCGCACCTGGTTAAAAAATTTAGCGATGTTTTGGATTTTAGTTTCTTTTTCTAAAGACGGATCATGCGTCAGATATTTTAAATAGCCGGTGTCAGTCAGGAAACTATAAAGCAGCCTGCCGGTAGTCTCGTTGCGCGAAACCTTCAAAAACTCTTCTAAATCTTCAAGGACCTTCTTGATCTTCTCTTTAGTTTGCTCTTTAACTTGCGCTAACTCCGGATTTTTTTCAAGATCGCCAAACACTGAATAAAGCGAAATATTTCTGCGCCGGGCAAAGTGATTGCATAATGTAAGGTTAGCTAAATCTACATTATAAATCTCCGAGCTCACCAAGTAATATAAACTCAATGAATCCGAAGGATTGGCGACAACGCGCAGGAAATTAATGCACAATTTCACCTCTTCGCGCGCGTATAAACCCTGGTTACCGCTGAACTGCCAGGGAATATTCTGCATATTCAGCGACTGGATATAACTTTGTGCGTCAGAATTAGAGCGCACGAGAATAGCAAAATCCCTATACTTAAACTTACCTAAACTTACCTTATCTTGTATAATCTTACTCACCTGGTCAGCTTCAGCTGAATGCGTATCAAAGTGCAAATGGACCGGTTTCTCCCCCTTCTTAGTCAAGCCAACCAGATGTTTATCGATTTTAGCTTTGACCTCAAAACGTTCCGGATTATTATTTTGGATCAGCTGATAGGCGCTATCTAAGATCGGCTGACTCGAACGGTAATTCTGAATTAGGGTAATTTTTTGTGCCTTAGGATACTCTTGATTAAAATTTACTAAATTACTGTAGGCAGCTCCGCGCCAGCGATAGATGCACTGGTCATCATCCCCAACAACAGTGATATTTTTTAAGGAGCCGGTAAGGAATTTGACAATTTGAAACTGCGCAAAGTTAGTATCCTGGAATTCATCGACTAAAATATATTTAAACTGCTTCTGGTAGTTCTGTAAAATCAAAGGGTGTTCACGTAAAAGCTGCAAACTTAAATAAAACTGATTGCCGAAATCTACCAGCCCTTCTTTAGCCAAAAGCTCCTGATACTTAACATAGGCAGCCGCTACCTCCATCTGCTGCACTGCCAATTCTTCGGTGGCTTTGTCCTGCGGATTGCTCTTAGCGTTAATTAAAAATTCCTGCGCGTATTTAAAATATTCTGTGGCAGAAATATCTTCGTCCTTTGCCCGGCTGAAAAACGAAATTAATGCTTCGATGAAACGGGTAGGTTCAGCTAACGGCCGGTAATAATTAAGCGTAAATTCAAAAAGATGTTCGCGAAAAAATACTGCGGCTTCCGGCTGAGTCAATACTTTAAAATCCGGATTTAATCCGGCAACTAAAGCATTCTCACGTAATACCCGGTCGCCGAAAGCATGGAACGTAGAAATCCAAATATCCGTATAACCATACGGCATCAGAATATCCACCCGCTCCTGCATTTCCTTGGCAGCTTTATCGGTAAAAGTAAGCGCTAAGATTTCATCGGTCTTAGCCAGGCCCTGATTGATCAGCCAGGCGATGCGCTGAGTAATGACGCGAGTCTTGCCTGTACCGGCACCGGCAATAATTAAAAGCGGCCCGTCCTTATGCGTAACTGCCGCAATTTGCTCTTTATTTAAACCCTCTAAAACTTTATCCATAAATGTTGATTATTTTTATTCTACTAATAATTCATTTGCTGGTTTTGGCATATAGATTTTTATTAAATAAGTATGAAGCTGTGAAGGTGAGTAGCCTAATTTAGTACCTTTTAAGAAATGTGGTTTAAATTCCCCGTTGACAATTTCACCCTGTCCAAGGAGATAGTACCCGCGTCTATCCTTACCAGAGAGCGGTAAAAATAAAATATTGTTTTTGGGATCATAATATAGTTCTTTCTCAAAGCCTACAATCGGAGTCAAATTACTTTCGTAAATAGTAATATAATGCCCCCCAAAATACGCCGCGGTATCCCTTCTCCCTGTATATAATGCGCTAATTGCATAACAACCATTGGCTGCTTTCCCCAATATATTAAACTGTATTTCATCCTGTGAAATATATTGTTCGAGTTTTGCATCACGGGGTGAACTTAGCTTTACGCCATCGATACTCTCAATATCCTGAGGATAATATAGTAATGGAACGCCTTGAGAAACTATCATGATATGCCCGTACCTCTTATCTACAATCTTTCCTTCTACTTTTTTACCTGATTTAAGAATAATAGTTTCAGCATAAACAAAAGAAAAACCTAAAAATAAAAATTCGATTAAAACAAATATTATTGTTCTAAGACTCTGAAAACTCATACTTGCCTCCTAAATTTATAACTCAATTAACTCATAGTCTAAATTACCTAAACCTAATTTGTGGGCATATTTAAGCTGCTTAGTTCCGTCGCGCTGCGGATGAAGCTCTTGAAAAATATCTTTACCGCTTGCCTGATTCACTAAATCAAAACTCGCCTGATCAATACTTACCGGGTCAGCCGAAGCTAAAATTCCGATATCTGGCACGACTCGCGAATCATCCTTAGCCAGGCAATCGCATTCCTGAGTGATCTTTATTGCAAAATTTATGAATCCGCATTTACCTTTTTTATTTTTTAATATAGCTGAGGCATATTCAATCATCTTCTCCTGGATCGTAGCTGCCCCTGAACCCCACGGCACATCAATCGCTGAAACCGGACAAACCGCAATACAAGTTGCGCAGCCGATACATTTTGCTCCATCAATAACTGATTTATCATTTTGAATTGTAATCGCATTAACCGGGCAGGCCTTTTCACATTCACCGCAGCCTGTGCATTTATCCTGATACACAACCAGTGAAACCTCAGCATGTTGTTGCAGCTTACCCTCCCGCGCCGCACACCCCATCCCGATATTTTTTAGCGCTCCGCCAAAGCCGGTCATAATATGTCCTTTGAAATGGCTAACATCTACCAACGCATCAGCATCGATAAAAATCCGCGCTACTTTGGCCGCTTTAACAAATTTTTGATCGATCGCTACTTCAATGACATTTTCTTTTTTAGTATCATCCGGCACGATTATTTCTGCGCCGCATACCTGGCGGCTAAAGCCGTGTTCATGGGCGAGCGCCAGATGGTCAGCGGAATTAGTGCGTTTACCGCGGTAGAGCGTATTGGTATCGGATATAAACGCCACAGCGCCTTGCCCGGATATTTTATCGCAAATAATACGTAAATATTCCGGCTTCACAAAACCGGTATTTCCCTCTTCACCAAAATGCATCTTCACCGCAACTTTATTTTTCGGTTGAATAAAATCCAAAACGCGGCTTTCCTCAAGCAAACGCTTAAGCTTATCGCCAACTACTTGCGGCTCTTCTTGATTTCTTAAACGGACTAAATAAACTCTGCTTTTCATATTCTATTTCCCTAATGCTTCAGATGCAGCTTGGCGGTAGGCGCACAGATCGCAGTCTTCTGCAGATTGCGGGATTGTATCGCTATTTAAACATTTATGAATTTCTTTAATCTTACTGCTGACCCAACTATCATCCCCTTCATACGGAATAAGCGTCAAAGCAAACTCTAATTTTCCGTCGAATTTCTCAAGCCCCGTGTCAGCGTTACAATACACAAAATATCCTATATTTGAAACCTTCAATCCATTACCGCGTACTAACCACTGATAGATCTCCATCTGGCGCTTATACCCGTCATGCCAATCCTTATCCAGGGCATTGATCTCCTCGGGCTTGCTGGTAGATTTATAATCCACGACCAAATATTCGCCTTTACTGTTCTGCCAGAGATCATCGATTGCCCCAAAGATCAGTAAGTTCGTCGATTTATCCAATACGCGCACGCCGGTAAAATTAGTCCTCCACTCTTCAAGCAATTCATGTTTTACCGGGAACGCATCTACGCCGTATTTTTTGATCAACGGATGCGTATCGCCGCTTTTACGCAACAAATCAAACTCTTTTTTCAGCAGCGTATCCACTGCGCTATTTAAAGTATACGGAAACATCGGCGGCGCCCCCACCCCTAGCCTGCGATCCAAATAAAAACACCTCGGGCATTTTACAAAAAGATCGATCTTAGAGCGGCTCAACTTAAACGGCTCCGTACTTTTAGGGTTATAAAGATTTTTTCCTCTTTTTGCGGTGTAATATTCTGACATAATTACCTCTTATTACCTACTCATCAATATTGCAAAACTGGCTAAAACAATAACGATTACAATAATAAAAATTATTTTGTGCCTCGGATATCTTAACTTGCCCATGAACCCCACGCTGCGGCCAAGACTCTCACCACAGAATAAACAAAGCAGCGCATCATCGTCATTAACCGGATTTTTGCAATGCGGACAAATATATTCAGCCATTTATTTTTTAACTGCCAAAACCAGCGGTGAAACCGAAGGCGCCTTATCTAATATCTCAACCTTGCTGAATCCGGCAGCAGCGATCCAGCGCTCTAACTCTGCGGTTTTAAACACATCCCCCTCATTGGTATTGATCAGCATATTTAACGCAAAGATCAGCGGCATCAGCGGCCCGCTTTTATTATCATTCAGCAGGAATTCAGCGACTAAAAGCAAGCCTCCTTTTTTCAAAGCTCGGAATGATTTTTTAAGCAGCTGCTGCGTGTATATTTTGCCTTCGCTATGGCAGATATGCCCCAGGATCACCAGGTCGTAGCGGGCGCTGCCGAAATCCGTCTTACGCAAGTCTCCCTGGCTATATCTATACCTGTGGCTCAACTTAAATCTATTGATGTATTCGCGCGTGACTTTGAGTATTTCAGGAAAATCAAGCGCAGTGATTCTGGCATCTTTAAACTCTTCGGCAATCGCAATGCTCCATACCCCTGAGCCGGTTGCCACATCCAAAACATCGGAGATTTTCTTATGTTTGGCTTTCAAATATGCTGCGGCGTATTTTGCGCAAGGATAATTCATTTGGAAAAGCCCGCGCACAAGTACGGAAAAGTAATCCTCTGCGGCATCCTTCTTATCCACGGCGGTATATGGCCTGCCGCTACGTACGCACTGAGCAAGATTAAGCCAGATCTTATTTAAATCCAGGGAATGCAAACTCATATCCCCCAGGTAACGCGCCTTACCACGCACCAGAAATTCAGCGGCTTCAGGAGTAAGGCTAAAAACATCCGCCTTATTCTTAGCCACCAGCCCGAGCCCCGCCAACGCGTTAAGCAGCATCTCTATCCCGCGCGGGCTGCTCTTAGCTGCTTTTGAGATCTGCGCAACGGTTTTCTTGCCTCGGGAAATATGCGTAAATATATCCAGCTTGACTGCACCGGCTAAAATACTGGTTTTAGCATAAGCCCAGTTCATCTCTAAAATTTTTTCAGGGGAGATTTTTTTCTTCATTAGACTTAGCTAAATATACCGCTCAATTAGATGTCCCGCTAAAGACAATAAATAGAACCGTAACCGTTAGAATGATTACAACCGCCATAATATGAAAAAAATATTTATGTTTAATTATTCTCTCAAACAACTTTTTCTCCTTTCATTGCCCCGACCGCCCAAAAGATAAAACGCAAAAACAGCAAGATAAAATAAACGAACAATACTTTAAAAACAAATAATAAGCTAAAAAATTGGCTATATAATTCGGATATGCGGACTTGGAGAGAATTTACGCATTGTGAATTCTTTAATGCAGGCTTAATATTTGCTGTTTTTATAAATTCTTTAATGCGCTCCTGGACTACTTTTTGCGAAGGATTATACGCGTTTTTTAGAAGAGCCTTATAATTAGAGCCGTTGCTTAGCTTCGGCTGGATGCTGATGGTATATTTTCTTCCGTCAGCAAAGGTCAGCTTGTATTTAGGCAACGCCACAGGAATATTTTGAAAGATCATAACAAAAATATATAAAACAACGGCCAACCCTAAAGTAATCAATCCCTCTTTAGCTATTAACCCGTTAATCTTATTTTTATCCATCAATCCTCCTGTTTCCTGCCTTTAGTTTTTATGAAATACGCCATTGACCGGTTATAGGTCTGTTCGGATTTCTTATCAAAGAAACACGCCGGTAATTCATCGTTTGATCTATGGTAGGTGAGGCATTCGCAGCATATCCCGTGTCTGGGGCATCCGGGATAAGTGCAATTACACTCCAAATCGTTTTTCTTTTTATTCGAACAGTCCATTCTTACTCCTCAGCTTCCTCTCATTTTCTAATTATACCACCTCAATCAAGAAATTGTAAACAAAAAGGGCCGGACGTTTAAGCCCAGCCCCAAAATCAAATTATTCTTTTAAATTCCTAATCCACCTGCTGAGCAGTTAAAAATATAGCCTTTTCTAAAGCAATAAAAAAATCCTGGTAGGTTGCGGGGTCTTCTACTGAGCTAATACCGTATTGAGCATTTGCTCTTACTAGCAATTGCTTCTCGCCTCTAGGACTTACAGTTACGCTCATGGTAACAACCGCCTGCCCGAGAAACTTCGAACCGGTGACAGAACCCAACATAAAATCAGCCTTATCGATAACAAAATCTAAATCCTGCATCGTGCTTATAACTGTTTGCATCATTTTCTTCTTGTCGGTTGTATCAAAGGCCCTTGTCTGGATACTCCGTAATTTTACCTGGCTCTCACTACTCCCGAGAGCATTTACAGCAGGAGTTGCACATCCGGATAATGTAATAATCAACAATAAGATAAAAATGATCCCGCTATATTTTTTTAACTTTCTCATATTTGCTGGGCCTCCAAAAATATTGCTTTAGATAAGCTGTCATAAAACTTTTGATACATCGCCGGGTCATTAAGAGTTTCTACCCTGTTTATTTGATTAGCCATATTCCAAACAAGCCTTTGAAATGTTACTCGAACAACAGTTTTTTTGCCGTCTAAGCTGGGCTTGGTAATAACTGAAGCTTTAATAACTTGGGATTTATCACACTGCTGGACAGCTTGGGGATTATTTCCCAAACCACCCAGCAAAGCCACAAGAAAAACCTGACCCTTATTAACTGCATCGGCTTTTTTTGAAGCCGCCACAAAACCTACATCAGTTTCACTATCGTCTAAGATAAACCCTAAATCTTGTAAAACACCAGCAACGGAAGTTATGATCTTTACCTGGTCGGTCGTATCATACTGCCTCATCTGTAGTTCTCTTTTTTGTAAATACCCTTCATCCGGCTTAAGAAACCCTTTTGGCACACTAACGCAGCCAACTATTCCTAAGCATAAAAAAACAATACAATAAAGTTTTATGGATCTTGAAGCTCTTTTCATATTATTCTCTTTTAGAAACTAGAAGAATGGTACGCAAAATCACGAACTTTACTATCTTTATCGAACTTAATGACTATTGTTAAAGTTCTTTGCGAGGTTGATTTAGCTCCGGAACTGCCGGATCCGCCGACTCCCAGCACCAACAACCATACTCCTGCCCCGCCTTCACTAGTTGAATATGTAACATCTGTGGCGATTTTATCATATACCCAAACTTCTCTGCGCTCTTCATCAGTAGAAACCATATTTGGAGAGCCAAGTATCTCTATTACTTGAGCGCTAGACATCCCTATTTTTATTTCCCTTTGCACCTTACCGACTGTAATCCTGTCGCCGGTATCGTCTTGGGTGAGTTGGCGGTGACGTGATGCAGAAGCACAGCCTGAAAGAAATACAATCACTGTAAGTATAGCAATTATTTTTTTCATTTTCCCCTCCTTGAAAGCAATATATCCCTATTTTTTGCCGTTGTCAAGAATACTTATTCTATCTTGACAATACCGCAAATTCAAGTATACTTATAAAACTTGACGAACAAATTAAGAGGAGCTCTCAAATGCTTAAAAAATGTAAAATCTGCGACAAAGTTGCACTTCAAGGTAAAGTCTTAACCAGAAAAGGCCAGTATAAGGCCAAGGGCGGAACAGGTTCCAAGATCGCCCGCTGGAGCAAGCGCAAATTTAAGGTAAATCTTCAAACCGTGCATATAGTTGAGAACGGCACGCCTAAGAAAGTCTACATCTGCACCAAGTGCATCAAAAAAGGCGATTTTAAAAAAGCAATTCCCAGAAAGGCCCGTCCGACTACTTAAAAAAGATATCTTTAGCCTCAAGGATCATGGATTCCTCCTGGCGCCAGTTGTCAATCTTGGGCGTATAGACTAAATCAAAAGAAGCTGCCTGCGGTAAACTATCCTTTAAACTACTCATCCTAAAAGCAATTATCTGCCTGGTCGTAACTCCGTCAGTTGCCCAAAACTTTAAAGTCCCGCGGTTTAAAAGTTGTACCTCTCCTTTAAGATTTAATCCGCGTGTATAGAACAAAGGCTCAGGGTTTGCCATACCAAACGGCTCTAAAAGCTCTAGTTCCTTAACCAGCGGCTCATTTAAATCCGCAAAATTAAGCTCTAAATCAATATCCGTACTCGGAAGTAAATCCTCTAAATCCAAGCGGTCGCTTGCCAATTTATTAATACTTTTTCTGAATTCATCGATATTATCTTTAGTGATCAAGAGGCCTGCGGCATGGGCATGTCCGCCAAAGCTATCCAATAATTCCTTAGAATCCATCAGCGCATCAAAAAGATGAAAGTTCTGAATTGAGCGCGCCGAGCCCTTGCATAAATTTTCATTGATGGAAATCACAATCGCCGGCCGGTAAAATCTATCCGCTAATTTTGAAGCCACAATCCCTAAAACCCCCTGGTGCCAGTCTTCTTTGGCAATCACAATCACTTTATGGTCCTTAAAATTAACCTGATGATTGATCAGCTCCTCGGCTTCCTCTAAGATTTTACCTTCTACCTTCTGGCGCTCGCGGTTAAACTTCTCTAATTCTTTAGCTAAATTTTGTGCCTCCCCTGCGTTCTGGCTCATCAATAGCTTTAGAGATACTTCGGCATTGGCCATCCTGCCGGAAGCATTTAAGCGGGGGGCAATAATAAAAGAAACATACGTAGAGGTAAATTTTTTGTTTTCGATTCCCGCGTTCTCGATCATCGCCCGCAGGCCTAATCTTTTGGTTTGCGGCAGACGAAAAAGCCCTTCTTTGGCGATAATCCTATTTTCTCCGGTTAACGGAACGCTATCGGCAATCGTGCCTAAAGTAACGAGATCAAGATCATCGGCTAACAAAGAATCACTGACAGCTTGAGCGAATTTATAAGCCACGCCTACTCCTGCCAGCTCCCGAAAAGGATAGCCTGAATGTTTTACTTTGGAATTAATAATACATGATGCCCCGGGTAAATTTGAATTTTGCGGCTCGTGATGGTCGGTAACAATTACATCGATATTTGCCTGCCTGAGCGCCTCGACTTCTTTATGATTAGCAATTCCGCAGTCAGCGGTGATCATCAGCTTGACCTGTTTTTCTCTGGCAAAATTAACGATCTCGCTGTTTAAGCCATAGCCTTCGGTGATGCGGTGCGGGATGTGGTGTAAAACATCCAGGCCCATTGCCTCAAGCGTAGTTTTAAGTAAAACCGTACTGGTAATCCCATCCACATCATAGTCACCGAAGACCATTACCTTTTCCTTATTCTCTTGTGCCTTCTTCACCAGGCTGACTGCCTTAGGCATATCGGAAAATAAATGCGGGCTGAATAAATCATTAATTGAGGGTTTGAGAAATTTTTCTGCAGCAGCGACAGTTGTGATTTTGCGGTTGATCAATACTTGAGCTAAGATTTTGGAAATATTTAATTCTTTGGAAAACTGATTTTGCAGACAAACATGCGCAGTGGCGATTCTTAAGACTTTGTGGCTAGACATTACATTTTCTCAGGCTGAGAAATCCCTAAAAGTTCTAATCCGCAGGATAAAACTATTTTTACTCCTTTGATCAAAGCCAGACGCGCGGCGGTTAGCGCATCCTCCTGTCCTAAAACACGGTGCAGATCGTAAAATTTATGGAAACTTTCGGCAACCTCCTGAAGATAAACCGTGATCATATACGGGTCGCAGGTCTCCAGGCAAACATTTAAATTCGTCTCAAATTCCAGCAACTTTTTGATCAGCGATAGCTCTTCTTTTTCTTTTAATACCGATAGATCCAGGTCATTTTTAATTTTTACTTCGCTGCTGCGTAAAATACTGCAGATACGCGCATGCGCATACTGCACATAATAAACCGGGTTCTCCGCTGATTGTTTTTTGGCAACCTCTAAATCAAAATCTAAGTGGCTGGCGGTGCGGCGCATCAAAAAGAAAAATCTTGCGGCATCTTTGCCGACCTCGTCTAAAACCTCGCGCAAAGTGATATATTGGCCGCGCCGCGTGGACATTTGGATCTCCTGTCCATTCCTAAAAATAGTCGCCAGCTGGACAATAACCACAGATAGATTATCCTGCTTATGTCCAAACGCCTCAATCGAGGCTTTGATCCGGTTAATGTAGCCGTGATGATCCGGGCCCCAAAGATTGATCAGCCACTCAAAGCCGCGCTTAAATTTATCCTCATGATAAGCAATATCCGGAGCTAAATACGTCTGGTTACCGTCACTTTTAATAATTACCCGATCTTTATCATCGCCGAATTCAGTAGATTTAAACCAGGTTGCCCCGTCCAGCTCGTATAAATAACCTTTTTTCTTTAAGTTCTCAAATGCTTTCTCGACCTTGCCGCTTTTAGCCAACTCTTTCTGCGAATACCAGCAGTCAAATTTAACTCCGAAATCATCCAGCTCCTGCTTGATTATCTTTAGAATATGATCAGCGGCAAAATCTCCGAGCTTGTCCTCTTTGATTTTTTTCTTTTCTGCTTCACCGGCAATCTCTCTGATGTAATCACCCTGATAATAATTCTCCGGGAACTCGATATTATCGCCTTTTAATTCCTGAAGCCGTAAGCCAACGGATTTTCCCAGAATATTGATCTGATTACCTTCATCATTAAGATAATATTCCCGGCTGACCTTAAAACCAATAAAGGATAAAACATTTGCCAGACAATCTCCGACTGCTGCCTGGCGCGCATGCGCCACGGACAATGAACCGGTAGGATTAGCGCTGACAAATTCAATGAGCACCTTTTTACCGTGGCCTAAATCCGGCTTCAACGCTTCTTGGCCCTTAATAATTACTTTACGCAGTAACTCGTAAAAGTAGCCTTCCTTAAGGTAAAAGTTTATAAACCCGGCTCCTTCGACTTTAACCTGAGTGATTAAATCTTTTAAATCAGTGCCGGTTATTTCTTTTTGAATGGCTTCGACGATTTGATTGGCAACTTCGCGCGGCGGTTTTTTAAGTTGCTTGCTTAATTTTAAAGCAATATTGGTGGTGAAATCACCAAAGCGATTATCCGAGGGAAGATCAAGCGAGATCGCTTCCTTATGATCCTCTAAGAGGCCTAAGCCGGCCAAAGAGCGGCTGACTAAAGCAATAAGTTCTTCTAGGATATCTTTATGCATTTAAATTTTAAAAGCGGTTAGAGCGGGTTGGGTAAGTTATTTCTTGGGAGCCTTAAGCCTAATGCGCTTGGCATCGGACCAAAGCCCCTCTAAAGAATAAAACTCTCTCACAGGTTTATAAAACGAATGGACGATCACCGAAACATAATCCAAGGCAATCCATCCCGACTCATCGTTTCGAGAAATCTTAGAGAGAGATTTTATTTTTTTTAATTCCAGATCATCCTGAATTGCCCGGGCAATCGCCGTAGCCTGTCTTAGCGAGTTGCCGCTGGCAATCACAAAATAGTCACAAAACCCGGCTACTTTGGAAACATCTAAAATTATTACATCTTCGGCTTTTTTAGATTTAGCAACCCAGGCAATGCGTTGGGCTAAGTTTTTCGAGTCTATTTGATTACCTCTATTCTAAAAGCAATTACTTGGCTTTTCCCATAATTTTATACATTCCGGTTCCGCATTCAGGGCATTTGCCTTTCATCGCGGCGCGGCCATTTTTCATGGTCACCTTCTGCTCGTCTTTCATGTCTTTTTTACCTTTGCATTTTACGCAATATCCTGTTTCTGCCATTTGTTTCCTCCTTTTTCAAATAAGTACATGTTTCAATATATAGATTCTAACACAATGGTATTTTGATGTCAAATTATTTAAACCTAACGCTTCTCTTCAATCTCGCCAACGATCTCTTCAATCAAATCTTCTAAAGTGACCAGGCCTAAGGTTTTTTTATCTTTGTCCACAATGACGGCAATCTGCATCTTCTCTGCTTGAAATCTCTTTAAAAGATCATCCACCCGCGTGGTGCCGGGAACAAGACAGGGCTCATGCAGCAGATCTTGCAGAACAAAAAGGCTTTTTTGGCGCAATATATAGAGCAGGTCCTGGGCATAGACAACGCCTACGATATTATCTTTACTGTCTTTGTATACCGGTAAACGCGCATGTCCTTCCTCTACAAATATATTCAACAGCGCGTCAGATGAGGTATTGATATCTACGGCAATGATCTTGTCCTTAGGAACCATCACATCCTTGAGCAGGGTATCCCCAAAGGCAAAAACACGGTGGAGCATCTTACGCTCCTCTTCGCTTAAAACCCCGTCCTCCTGGCCGATCTGGATCATTGTCTTTAGCTCTTCTTCGGTGATCAAAGGAGATTTCTTAGGCGTGCTTAAGCCAAAATTTTTCAAAATAAAATTACTGATCCCTATAAAAAATATGATCAGCGGCTTAAAAATTACCAGAACGACCTCCATTAACGGGGCGGTAATAACCGCTACTCTATCCGGATACTTAGTCGAAAGTATTTTCGGAGTTATTTCGCAGAAAATAAGCAAAACCATGGTGGTTACAAAAGTGGCTGCGGCAACACCCCAGCGATACCCGTAAATTTGAATAAATATACCGGTGACAATCGCTGAGATTGCGATATTAATCAGGTTGTTGCCGATCAGGATAGCGGCAATGACTTTATCCAATTTAGAGGCCAGCCGCTGCACGCTTTGGACCCCCTTAACCCCTTTGTGCACCATATGGCGCAGCTTAACCTTGCTTAACCTGATGATCGAGGTCTCCGACGCGGAGAAAATGAACGATAATACTAATAAAATTAATAAAACCACAGATATGATCATTTCTATCCTAAATTAAGTTTGGCGTAAATATTTTGCTGGCTTTGTGCCGGCGGGCAAATTAAAGCCAGATTTATTTTTTGATTATCAAATATCTCAGAGGCAACCCTGCGCACATCCTGCATGCTTACTTTTTTTATTTCTTTAGTGATCTGCTCTAATGTGTAGGCCTTATCCAAACAGGCAACGCTCTCGCCCATCCAGAGCATATATTCCATCGTATCCTCAAGCGCAAGACTCAACTGGCCCAGCAAAAACTCCTTTGCCCGCTTGAATTCATCTTTGGCTACCAGGGTTTTACGTATTTTACCCAGCTCTTGAAAAATCACCCCTAAACAATCTTCAACTTTAAGATTATCAATTCCGGCATGCACCAAAAACGCTCCGGTGTCATGGTAACGTTTTACCCCCGTACCGATTTCATAAGCCAAGCCTCTTTTTTCTCTGACTTCATTAAACAGCCGGCTGGACATATTGGCGCCTAAAATTATATGCAGTATCGCCTGAGCATGCCTTAAAGGATGATCGCGCTTTAAGGCCTGAAACCCTAAGGCCATATGCGTCTGCTCGGTTTCTTTATGGAATATTTTTAACTGCGGCTTATTCTGGCTTTCTTTAACCGGAATAAATTTATTCAACTGCGCTGTTTTTGAAGCGGAAAATTTAGCGGAAACTTTTTTTACCAACAGGTCATGGCTGACGGAGCCGGCAGCGCTGACGACGATATTTCCCGGGGTATAGTGGCCGGCTTGATAATCTTTTAAAGTATTACGGTTAATGCTATTTATCGACTCAACGGTTCCGATGATCGGAGTTCCCAGCGGCTGATCCGGCCAAAGCAGCTCATCAAGAAGTTCATAAACATAGCTTTGCGGAAGATCCCGGTACATCTTAAGCTCTTCTAAGATAACCGTTCTTTCTTTATCAATATCTTCCTGATTCAGACTCGGATTAATGACCATATCCGAGAGAATATCAAAAGCAGCCGACTGATAACGGCTGGGGATCTTGACCAGATAACAGGTGAGCTCTTCGGAGGTAAAAGCGTTTAACGAACCGCCGACTCCTTCGATTGATTCTTTGATCGAGCGGCAGGAGTATTTTTTGCTGCCTTTAAAAAGAAGGTGCTCCAGATAATGTGAAATTCCTTTTTGGGAATCTGCTTCATATCGGCCGCCGGTGTTGATCCAAATCCCCAGCGATACGGACTGCGCCTGTTTTATGGGCTTAGTGATTATCCTTAATCCATTTTTTAATTTGCTCCTCTTATACATTAAGCTTTGCAACAAAACCGGATACTCTTTGTATCAGATTGTGATGCCCGATATTTTTTTTGATTTGTTCGATAATGGCGCTACCGACGATCACTCCGTCGGAAATCTTGGCTACTGCTTTGGCCTGGGAGGCGCTAGAGATCCCGAAACCTACGCAAACCGGCTTGGGGGTGATTTTTTTGATCCTGGCCAGATTGGCTTTTAGATCCGCGCTTAAATTTTTGCGGCTGCCGGTTACCCCGGTCAAAGATACATAATAAATAAAACCCCGGTCGGCTTTAGCGATTAATTTAATCCGCGCATTGGTTGAGGTCGGAGCAACAAAGCAAATGTTACTTAAGCCCTTTTGATTAGCGTAGTTTATAAATTCTTTTGCCTCTTCAGGCGGCAGATCCGGGATAATTACGCCGTCAACTCCGCTGGCCACAGCCTTATCTACAAAACGCTTATCTCCAAAACAGAAAACCGGATTATAATAAGTCATTAAACATATCGGCAGACTCACCTGCTTGCGCAATTTCTTCACTAAATCTAAAATTTTAGGCAGATTAGTTCCTTTTTTTAAGGAATCTGCAGAGGCCTGCTGAATTACCGGGCCGTCAGCTAAAGGATCAGAAAACGGCACGCCTAATTCGATAATATCCACGCCTTTTTTTTCAAATTCGATAACGAGTTTGGCTGTCGTCGATAAATCCGGATAGCCGGCGGTGATAAAAGCGATAAACGCTTTCTTGCCCTTCTTTTTTAACTGCTTAAATTTTTTATCAATACGATTCATGGAGATCCTTATCCCCCCGGCCGGAAAGACAGACGATAATCGTTGCCTTTTTCAGTGACCTTGCGGCTTTCTTTAAATAAGCCAGCGCATGCGCAGACTCTAAAGCCGGAATTATTCCTTCGACTTTAGATAACAGTCTAAATCCTTCTAAAGCTTCTTTATCGGTAATGGCCACATATTGAGCGCGTTTTATTTGTTGATAATAAGCATGCTCCGGCCCAACGCCCGGATAATCAAGCCCGGCGGCAACTGAATGCGCGTTTTTGATCTGGCCGAATTTATCCTCTAAGATCTTTGATTTAGAGCCATGCAGAACTCCGGTTGAGCCGTACTCAAGGCTAGCGGAATGTTTTCCTGAAGAGATACCCAAACCGGCAGCTTCTACGCCGATCATTTTAACTTTTTGATCATCAAAAAAAGGATGAAATAACCCTAAGGCATTACTTCCGCCGCCGACACAGGCAACTAAATAATCCGGCAGACGTCCGTCAATTTTTAAAATTTGGGCTCTTGCCTCATCGCCGATTATGCGCTGAAAATTACGCACCATCTCCGGATACGGATGCGGCCCGGCAACTGTGCCGATAACATAATAGGTGTTGCGCACATTGGTTACCCAATCGCGCAAAGCTTCGGTCATGGCATCTTTTAAGGTTTGCGTTCCGCTTTTTACGCTGATCACGCGAGCTCCGAGCAATTTCATGCGCTTAACATTCAATGCCTGGCGGTGAATATCCTCCTCGCCCATATATACGTCGCATTGTAATCCGAATAATGCCGCAACCGTGGCTGTAGCTACTCCGTGCTGTCCTGCGCCGGTCTCGGCAATCAGTCTCTTCTTGCCCATTCGAACGGCTAAAAGTACCTGCCCCAAAGTATTATTAATTTTATGCGCGCCGGTATGCAGAAGATCTTCTCTTTTTAAATAAATTTTATTTATTCCCAAAGCCCGGCTTAAATTTTTAGCTAGATATAACGGCGTTGGGCGGCCGGCGTATTCACGCAGGTAATAATCAAATTCCTTACGGAACTTTTTGTCTTTTTTAGCTTGAGAGTATTCTTTTTCCAATTTATCCAGGGCATAGATCAGCGTCTCGGGAACAAATCTGCCCCCGAATAATCCGAAGTGCCCGACTTTATCAGGTCGTTTATTTTTCATTTTAAAATTTTACCTTTTCTGTATCCTTGATTGAATCGTGATTTAAAAATTCCCTAAAAATCCGGAATCCCTCCTCCATATCCTTAGACATCCCCTGCACTCCTTGAGGAGTAAGAGGCAGATTAACCTGCGGAATATTGGCATGCCAGGCCATCATCTTATACCTTACCATATCCAGAATGCAGCGGGACTGATAGATCAAAAAAGCATTAAAGAGAACAAATATAAGCAACCCAATCAAGCATCCGGTGAAGCAATTTAAACCTTTACGCCTTTTCTTTAAGAACTCGCCACAATATCGGCATTTTATAGCTTCGTCAAGTATTTCTTCGGCGCAAAACGGGCATTTTTTCATAACTTAATTGCCTGGATAAACTTTTCGATCCTTTGATTATCTTTTTTCCCGGGCCTTGATTCTAAAGAGCTTGAAGCATCCACCCAATCGGGTTTTAATAATTTAATCGCCTGCTTGACATTTGCGCTGGTCAATCCACCAGAAATAAATAGAACAGGTCCCATTTTAGCTGTTTGCGCCAGTATTTTCCAGTTAAATTTATTGCCGGTGCCACCCGGAGCGGCCTTAGAAAAACTGTCGAATAAATAAGCAGAGGTTTTGTATTTGGCTACACAATCTAAATCTTCTTTTTTGCTGATTCTAAAAACCTTGATTACTTTATATCCTTTAAATTTTTTACAGTATTCAGGGGTTTCCTTGCCATGAAACTGCAACATATCTAAACCGATAAGTTTAGCGATCTTCTTTACGGCTGCCGGCTTCTCATCGACAAAAACTCCCACCAGCTTAATTTTCTTCGGCAGGATGCGAGCGATATTTTTTGCCTTTTGGGGCCTGATGTAGCGCGGACTTTTTTTGTAGAAAACAAATCCCAAAGCCTGCGCTCCGGCAAAATAGCTCAACAGCGCATCCTCTAAATTCGTTATCCCGCAAATCTTAACTTTTACCACCCCATCACCCCTTCTACTTTAGCCTTAATATCGACTGACTCCATAAAGGTTGTGCCGATCAATACAGCGCTGGCGCCTAAAATTTTAAGAAATAGAATATCCTGCGAACTTTTGATCCCGCTTTCGACAACGACGATTTTATCTTTGGGCACAAGAGTAAACAATTTTTCTGTGGTCTTAAAATCAACCTCCAACGTGCGTAAATTACGGTTATTGATTCCGACAATCGGGACCTTTAAGCTTAATACTTTTTTAAGCTCTTTTTCATCATGAACCTCGACGATATAATCCATACCAAGTTCATCACAGATCCCCATAAATTCAATAAATTTTTCTTTGGTTAATAGATCCGCGATTAATAAGATTGCATCCGCCCCTAAGTAACGCGATTCATAGACTTGATAACTTTCCAGGATAAAATCTTTTCGTAACACCGGACCGGTGAATATATTTTTTACTTCATTAATATAAGCCGGATTGCCGCCAAAAAAATCCTCTTCAGTTAAAACTGAAATGGCTTGGACTCCTGCATCCTGATAAGCCTGAGCAATTTCCTGTAAATTAAAATTCTGCCGGATCACTCCCTTAGAAGGGGAAGCTTGCTTGATTTCAGCAATCAAAGAAATCTGCCGCGGCTTGCTGATTGCTTCCTTAAACGGACGCGGCGCCGGTAAACCAACTAATTTTGCTTTTAAATCGTCTAGGCCAAGCTGTTGCATCGCCAAAGCAAGTCTTTCTTTTTTCTTGGCAACGATATCTTTTAAAACATCGGCTTTCCCCATTTTATTGCGAATACTCCTTTAAAAGTTCAAGCTTATGCAATGCTGAACCGGAATCAATTGAGCTTGCCGCAAGTTTTATTCCTGCCTCAATCGTATCTGTTTTATCGGCAGTATAAATTGCACATCCGGCATTAAATAAAACAATATCCCGGTGAGCTCCTCTTTCTCCTGCCAATACGTCACGGGCAATCGACACATTCTCTTTGATCGAGCCGCCTAATAAATCATTAATATTAGACTTCTTAAAACCAAAATTCTCGGGGGTAATCTCATATTCTTTTAATTCACCGTTGACTATCTCCGCAACAAAGCTCTTGTCCGTCGTAGTCACCTCATCCAGGCCGTCAGCGCCATAGACCACCAGGATATGCTTTGAGCCTAAATTATGCAAAACCTGCGCCAATGGTTTGACCCATATTTTAGAATACACGCCGATTAACTGGTTAGTGGCTCGCGCCGGGTTAAGCAGCGGGCCGAGAATATTAAACATCGTCCTCTGAGCAATCTGTTTTCTTGCCGGAGCAACATAGCGCATCGCCGAATGCAGGTTCGGCGCAAACAAAAAAGCAATACCTGCATCTTTGAGGCATCTTTTTATTTTTTCTCTGTCCATATTAATATTTACGCCCAATGCCTCCAAAATATCTGCGCTTCCGCATTGGCTAGATACCGAACGGTTACCATGCTTGGCAACAGTAACTCCTGCGCCACTGGCAACCAGAGCGGTAAGCGTGGAGATATTAAAAGTTCCCTTTTTATCTCCTCCGGTTCCGCAGGTATCTAAAATATTTTCCTTATCGACAATGATCGGATCGACATTTTTGAGCATGACATTTACTGCCGCAGTCAACTCTTCCACAGTCTCGCCCTTATCACTTAGCGCAGTTAAAAACGCAACAATATCTTCGGTCGAGGTTATCCCGCTTAAAATCGCGCGCATCGCCTGTTGCATCTGCGATTCAGAAAGGTCTTTTTTCTCAAGCAGCTGTTGAATTAAGTCTTTGATCATTTAATTTTTATAAAATTATCCAAAATCTGTTTTCCGCTTTTGGTAAGAATTGATTCCGGATGAAACTGCACTCCCCAAAGCGGATATGCTTTATGTTTTAAACCCATAATTTCATTTTCCTTGGTCGAGGCGGTTATCTCTAAGCAATCCGGCAGGCTTTTCTTATCCACCAATAAAGAATGATACCGGGTAGCCAAAAAAGGATTGGGGATATTTTTAAAAATATCTTTTTTATTATGGTAGATCTTTGAGGTTTTACCGTGCATTAATCTTTTAGCCCCGACGATTTTTCCCCCGAAACAATAACCGATTGCCTGATGCCCCAGACAGACTCCTAAAATAGGTATTTTGTCGCAAAATTCCTTGATCACCTCACAAGAGATACCCGCATCCTCTGGCCTGCCCGGCCCCGGAGAGATCACGATTTTATCCGGATTAAGTTTTTTAATATCCTTGACCGTCAATGCATCATTACGAAAAACTTGAACATCCTGGCCTAACTCCCCTAAATATTGCACCAGGTTATAGGTGAAGGAATCATAATTATCGATCATTAGAATCATTCTTTTTCTCTCCAAACTTTAGCGCCCAGATTGATCAGTTTCTGTTCGATTAATTCATAACCGCGCTCTAAGTGATAAATTCTGGAAACTGAGGTTTTGCCGCTTGCCGCTAGCCCCGCTAAAACTAAACCCGCAGATGCGCGCAGATCAGAAGCCATCACCGGGGCTCCGGATAATCTTTTGATCCCCTCGACAATTGCATGCGGTCCTTCTCTCTGAATGTGTGCGCCCATACGGTTAAGCTCGGAAACATGCATAAACCTATCCGGATAAATTTTTTCGGTAATTACGCTGATCCCGCGGGTGACCGCCATTAAACTCATCATCTGCGCCTGCATATCCGTCGGAAATCCCGGATACGGAAGCGTAGTTAAATTAATACTCTTTAATCTGCGGTTGCCTTTAACGCGTAAAGAGCTCTCAGCATGCGTAACATTTGCGCCAGCCTCGGATAATTTATCCATCAAAGAACCTAAATGCGCGTAGCGCACGTTCTTAATTAAAACATCTCCTTCAGTAATTAAAGACGCTAAAATTAAAGTTCCGGCTTCGATACGATCGGGAATGATTAAATGCGTTGCCCCATGCAAATGCTTTACCCCTTCGATCTCAATCACCGGCGTGCCATAGCCTTTAATTTTTGCCCCCATCTTAATCAGAAATTCCGCCAGATCCACGACCTCCGGTTCGCACGCTGCAGATTCAATTATCGTTTTGCCGCTGGCTAAAACCGCAGCCATCATCACATTATCGGTCGCTAAAACCGAAGATCCGTAAACTCCGCCTAGATAAATGTATGAGCCGCGTAATTTTTTTGCCGTCGCTACCACATAACCTGCTTCGATGCAAATATCAGCACCCAGCGCCTTAATCCCTTTTAAATGCAGGTCTACCGGCCGCACTCCGATAACACAGCCTCCGGGCAGAGAAACTTTAGCTTTTTTAAATTTACCTAAAAGCGGGCCCAAAACACAAAATGAAGCACGCATTGTTGAAACTAATTTATATTCGGCAATATAACTTGAAGTTTTTCCCGCAGCAACAATTACCCTTCCTTTATCAAATTCCACGGCTTTACCCAGAGAACGTAGAAGCTTAAGCATGCTGGTAGTATCCCGCAGATTCGGCACTCCGCGGATCTCGCAAGGCTCATCAGTAAGTAAAGTCGCCGCCAGAATCGGCAGTACGGCGTTTTTTGCTCCGGAGACCGTAACCTCTCCCTTTAATTTTGCTCCGCCTTCAATTATTAATTTATCCATCTAAAGATTTTTCCTTCCCATGACTACCCGATTAATATTATTATAATCTTTAATTGTCTTGATATCACTAAAATTTTCTTTAAACAACATGGCGCAGACCTGTTGGGATTGGTTGACCCCCACCTCAAAAGCCAATATCCCGCCAATTTTTAAATAAACCTGTGCCTGAGCACTGATCAACGCATAAAAATCCAGCCCCTCGATCCCTGCAGCTAAGGCGCATCTAGGCTCAAAAGATATTTCTTTAGCTAAACTACTTAATTCAGAGACTGCCACATAAGGCGGATTGCTGATGATCAGGTCAAATTGCTCGTTTTTTAATTCAAGGGCACTAAAAATATCGCTGCGTAAAAATTTAATTTCTGCTTTATTTGATTCAGCGTTCGCTGCGGCTAATTGCAGAGCTTCCTTGGATATATCCGCAGCCCAAATAATTGCGCCGGGTAAAAGTTTAGCTATTGATATTGCGATACAGCCTGATCCTGTGCCAAGGTCAAAAATTTTAGGGCAACTAATACCTGCTGTTCTTAATTCGTTGATCGCCGTCTCAACTAAAATCTCGGTTTCCGGGCGGGGGATCAGTGCCCGTTTGTCCACCTTAAACTCCAGACCCATAAATTCAGTCTTGCCTAAAATATACTGCAGCGGCTCACCGCTGATCCTGCGCTTAAGTATTTCAGATATTAAAACAGAATTACCTTTGGTTAGATTAATATCTTTATTCAAATATAAAGACAGCTTGTCACAATTTAAAACATGGCTTAAAACTAGCTCTGCCTCATTCATTTTTTTTCTCTTGCTCGGCTTTTAATAGGGCCTCAAAAAGCTCATCCATCTGGCCTTCTAAAATCCCCTCTAACTGATGCGAGGTAAAGTTGATCCTATGGTCGGTAATCCTGCGGTCGGGAAAATTATAGGTGCGTATTTTTTCACTGCGATCACCGGTGCCGATCTGAGTTTTACGGGCGCTGGATAATCTTTTCGCCTCCTCCTCTATCTTAACCTCTAAGATACGGGCGCGCAAAACACGCATCGCCTTGGCTCGATTCTTGATCTGTGAACGCTCATCCTGACAGGCAACTGCTGTTCCTGAAGGAATGTGCGTGATCCTTACCGCTGAATCGGTTTTCTGCATATGCTGGCCGCCGGGGCCGCTGGAGCGATATGTATCGATCCTTAGATCTTTGGGCTCAATCACCAGATCAACTTCCTCCGGTTCACGCAAAACCGCCACCGTTGCCGTAGAAGTATGAATTCTGCCTTGAGACTCAGTGGTAGGCACGCGCTGCACCCGGTGCACTCCGCTTTCAAATTTTAAAAGACGGAAAGAATCCTTTCCTTTTACACCAAAAATTATTTCTTTGATTCCGCCGGCTTCATTAACGCTAGAAGACATCTCCTCGATATCCCAGCCTTTAATTGCAGCATACTTGGAATACATCCGGTAGAGATCAGCGGCAAAAAGCCCTGCCTCATCTCCGCCGGTACCCTGACGGATCTCAATGATACAATTACGGCCGGCGTCTTTATCAACACCTGCCATCTTTTTATTTAATTCTGCGACAATCCCGGTTTTTTTAATTTCCAGATTCTTAAGCTCATCGTGGGCCAGCTCAACAAAATCCTGATCATACTTTCCGCTTAATACCGTCTCAAGATCAGTAGCCTCTTTAAGCAAGTTCTTATATTCGCCAAATAAAGAAACCAGCTCCTTGATATCAGAAAGCTCTTTAGCCAGCTTATTATACTGCTGGCGGTCGGCGATCTGCTCATGATCAGCTAAAAGATGTTCAAGCTCCTGATAACGAGCAGTTAGTTTTTCTAACTGCTCGTGCATTTTATTTTTTACCATATTTCTTCACAAACTTATCCACGCGTCCGGCTGAATCCACTAACTTCTGCTTACCGGTAAAAAACGGATGGCACTTTGAGCAGATTTCTACACGGATACTGGGCTTAGTCGAGCGGGTATGCACCGTCTCGCCGCAGGCACAAATAATCGTGCTTTCTTTGTAATTAGGATGTATTTTCTCTTTCATTTTATTTCCCCCTTTATTTCTGGTTCATACTGTTTAAAAATTCTTCGTTATTCTTGGTTTTCCCTAACTTCTCGATTAACAGCTCCATGGCTTCGACGTTATTTAATTCATTTAGTACTTTTCTCAATATCCAGGTCTTCTGCAACACATCCGGCTTGACCAGGAGCTCTTCATGGCGGGTATTGGAACGCTTGATGTCAATTGCCGGGTAAATCCTGCGCTGAAATAAATTACGATCAAGCTGAGTTTCCATATTGCCGGTACCCTTAAACTCTTCGAAGATAACTTCATCCATGCGGCTTCCGGTATCAACCAAAGCGGTAGCAATAATCGTTAAACTTCCGCCTTCATCTACCGCACGTGCGGCTCCAAAGAACCTCTTTGGTTTCTGCAGAGCGTTAGAATCAATACCTCCTGAGAGCACCTTTCCGCTATGCGGAACCACGGAGTTATAAGCGCGCGCCAGACGAGTTATACTGTCTAAAAGAACCACGACATCTCGTTTATGCTCAACTAAACGTTTGGCTTTTTCCAAAACAATCTCGGCAACCTGAACATGGCGTTCCGGCGGCTCATCAAAAGTAGATGAAATTACTTCGCCTTTGACATTACGCTGCATATCCGTGACTTCTTCCGGACGCTCATCGATCAGAAGAACAATCAGGATAACATCGGGATTATTAGTCGTAATCGCATTGGCAATCTTTTGTAGTAAAACAGTTTTACCGCTATACGGCTGAGCGACGATCAAGCCGCGCTGGCCACGGCCGATAGGAGTAAGCAGTTCCATAATGCGCATGGACAATTCATCGGGCTTAGTTTCCATGTTAAAAGGCGAACAGGGATAAACCGGAGTTAAATTATCAAAAAGCACCTTTTCTTTTACTTCTTCCGGATTTTCAAAGTTCACTGCCTCTACCTTGAGCAGGGCAAAATATTTTTCCCCTTCTTTCGGAGGGCGAATCTGCCCGCTTACCGTATCCCCGGTGCGCAATTCAAACTTTCTGATCTGTGACGGAGAGATATAAATATCATCCGGACAAGGCAGATAATTATAATTCGGGCTTCTTAAAAAACCAAAACCTTCGGAAAGGATCTCCAAAACTCCTTCCCCGAACATCAAGCCTTCTTTCTCAGCCTGGGCCTGAAGTATTTTGAAAATCAGGTCCTGTTTTTTTAAGCCGCTGGTGCCATTGGCGTTTAATTCCTTGGCCAGTTTATTTAACTCGGTAATCTTCATTTCTTTAAGCTTCTTAATATCTAACTTTTCCACAACTTCCTCCTTATTGCGCACACCTGTTTTTTGGTTTCTACGATTGAACCACTGTTATCTATAATGAAATCCGCAAAGCGCTTTTTTTTGCTTTGCGAAATCTGAGATTTTAACCTCGATAGAATATCCTCCCTGCTAAGCCCTGCTCCTTTCTGTTGGCGTAAGATCTGCTGGTTTTTTTTGGCTGTGACCACGACAAGCTTATCCGCTATTTTTCTTAATCCTGCCTCAATGATCAAAGCAGCATCAAGAATAATAATTTTCTTATCTGAATTTTTAATCAGGCGCTTGATCTCCTTGATCAATACCGGATGCACAATGGCATTAAGCCTGGCTAAATCCTTTTTACCGGCAAAAACTCTTTTGGCTAATTTTGCCCGGTTGATTTTCTTATCCGGATCAAGAATTCCCTCTCCGAAAGTGTTGATGATCTTTTTATAAACGAGGCCTGGCGCGGATAAAAACCTGTGCCCCAGCCGGTCAGCGTCAATCAGCAAGCAATCTTGGGTTTTAAACATCGCTGCCACCGTGCTCTTTCCGCAGGCAAGATTACCGGTGACGCCTAAAATAAACTTATTTTTATTTAGCTTTGGCATAGAGATAGCTATACTTATCCGCTGAGACCTTCCAGGAAAAATTACATTGCATTGCATTTAAAATTAAACGCTTCCACTCAATTTTATTTTTAAAAGCTAATGTGGCCTTCTTAACTATTTGCAAAAGACCCTCTTTAGTATAATCGGTAAAAATAAAACCGTTATTTTTAGTAATCGTGTCCGCAAGGCCTCCGGTCTTAAAAACCAGCGGTATTGTGCCATAGCGCAAACTGATCAATTGGCCGAGGCCGCAGGGTTCATATTTTGAAGGCATCAGAAAAATATCGCATCCTGCGTAAATCTTGTGCGCCAGCGGATCATCGAAATTTAAATTCAGAGCAACGACTTTCGGATATTTTTTAGCAGCTGCCTTTAAAAGCTGGTGGTACTTATCATCCCCGATTCCCAGGATGATTAATTGGAGATCCATTTTACAAAGCTCCTCAAGTGAGGCAGTAAGAATATCAAAGCCTTTCTGCTTTGCCAGGCGAGATACAATGCCTAAAACGGGTAGCTCTGCATTTAACGCTAACCCGCATTGCCGCTGCAGATCCTCTTTATTCAGAATTTTTCGCTCAATATCGCGCGCAGAATAATTCTGTATGATAAATTCATCCGCATCCGGATCCCAAACAGAGTAATCTATGCCGTTTAATATCCCGCTTAAGACATCTTTTCGTTTCTTTAAGAGCCCCTCTAAACCAAAACCAAACTCTTTGGTCTGGATCTCCTTGGCATAAGTAGGACTAACGGTATTTATAAAATCAGAAAAAATTATCCCGCCCTTGAGCAAATTAACCTTATCATAAAATTCAAGACCATTAATATCAAAATATTTATTCTCAAGGCCAAGTTTTTTAAACTCCTCTTTGGCAAAAACCCCCTGATAACCGATATTGTGGATCGTTAAAAGGCTCCTGGTCCGGCTATAAAAATTATCTTCTGAATATAGAGTTTTCAGATAAACCGCCATCAGGCTTGACTGCCAGTCATGCAGATGCAATATGTCGGCGCTAAAATTTATCTCCTTCAACAAATCCAGCCCTCGGCGGCAGAAAAAAGCAAACCGTTCCAAATTATCCCAGTAATCACCGTCTTTGTCGCCGTAAATGCAGTCGCGGTTAAAATAAAAATCATGCTCGATAAAATAAACTTTAATATTTTTACCGATCGTTGAAGATGATATATCTTTAGAAACCCTGCGGATCTTTAATTTAGAATCCCGGATGCATTTATATCCGGGCATAAGTATAATTACTTCATGTCCGCAATACTCTAAGTCCAAAGGCAGGGCGCCGCCGACATCGGCAAGCCCGCCGGTCTTAGCAAAAGGAACCATCTCTGAGAGCGCCACCGCTATTTTCATCGGGAGCCCTCCTGATTGCTGCGCCAAACCGACATCTTAAGCCAATTTGCCCCTTTTTTCATATCTACTTTTATCGGCACATTCAATTTATAAACATGCTCCATTTTATCTTTAACCATTTCACTAAGCACCTTTAATTCTTCGTTCGGCAGATCAAAAACCAACTCATCATGGATCTGCAAAATCATCTTAGCTTTGAGCTCTTTTGCCTTGATCTGCTCTGAGATGTTGATCATCGCCATCTTGATCAAGTCGCTGGCCGTCCCCTGAATAGGAGTGTTCACTGCCTGGCGCTGAGCAAACTGCCTGATCCCCATATTTTTATTATTAATTTCAGGAAGATATCTTCTTCTGCCAAATAATGTCGTCACAAACCCTTGCTCCTGCGCCTGTTTGATTTGAGCTTCGATATATTTTTTTACTTTCGGATAACGTAAAAAATATGCATCAATAAAATCCTGCGCTTGATTTATCGGAATATCCAGATCCTTAGCCAGGCCGAAGGCGCTTTGGCCGTAAATAATGCCAAAATTAACCCTTTTAGCCACCTCGCGCATATTATCCTTAACTTTATCTTCGGCGATATTATTAATTAAAGATGCCGTCAGGCGGTGGACATCATTATCGTTGCGAAAGGCCTTGATCAATGTTTCATCCCCGCAAAGATGCGCCAATACTCTTAATTCTATCTGCGAATAGTCACAGGATAATAAACAATTATCTTTTCCCGTGGCAATGATCGCCTCTCTGATCTTGGCGCCAATATCGGTTTTAACCGGAATATTCTGCAGGTTAGGGTTGCTAGAGCTAAGCCTGCCGGTTTCGGTTACCGTCTGATTAAAAGAAGTATGCACTCTGCCGTCTTTTGGGTCTACCAATTTAGGTAAAGCATCAACATAGGTATTTTTTAATTTAGTCAACTGCCGGTATTCTAACAAAAGAGCAGGCAGCGCATGTTGGCTGGCGAGGCGGTTAAGCACCTCTTCATCCGTAGACGGGCCGGTTTTGGTTTTTTTAATTACCGGCAGCCCTAACTTTTCAAATAAAACCTGCCCCAGCTGTTTAGGAGAATTAATATTAAATTGCGTTCCGCTGGCTTCATAGATTTCTGAAATCAATTTTATCAACCTCTGCTCGATATCATGCGCAAGGTTTTTAAGCAGCTTCAGGTCCAGCTTAATGCCGTCAGCCTCCATCTGAGCCAAAATACTTACCAGAGGCATCTCCAGATCACAAAATAAACTAAATAGATCTTTTTCTTTTAGAGCCTTAATCAGCACCGGCTTTAATTTAATGATCAGCGCCAATGCTTCTTTGGCTTCGAGATTTTCACCCTGCCGGATAAATTCACCCAGATTTTCCAATGCCAGGTCGCTAATAGCATAACTTGAACGCGCAGGATTTAAGAGATGAGCGGCAATCATCGTATCAAAATCCAGGCCGTTTAAAATTAAGTCCTCTTTAAAAAGAGCGGCCTTTAATTTCTTAAGATCATGCCCGGTCTTTTTTACCCTGACGCTGGAGATAACTTTATACAAATCATCCTTGGCGCTTTTAGCATCAAATAATTTACCGTCAATAGCAAAGACCAGATCATCGGCGCAAGAGCCGGAAAGAAAAATCTCTTCTGTATGCCTCAGCAGATCTTTTACTTCTTGTTTACCGCAAGTCTCTAGCTTAACCGGAGTTTTTTCCTCATCCGTCTCAGGAAGCTCGCTTAAGAGTTTCTTAAACTCTAATTTTTTAAAGATCCGGGATAACTCCGGATAATCCGGTTTGCCCACTTTAGCCTGATTCAGATCCAGCTTCATCTCCATTTTACGATCCAGGCTGATCAGCTCTTTATTTAATTTTATACGGTCAAGATGAGCAACTATACTTTCTCTGATTTTTTCAGGTTCCACCTCGGAAATATGTTTAAGTAATTTATCCAACGAACCGAATTCAGTGATAAGTTTTTTTGCGGTCACCTCTCCGATCCCCGGGACTCCCGGGATATTATCGGCAATATCTCCCACCAGAGAAATAATATCGCTAACCTGCTGTGGGCTAACCCCAAAACGCTCCTTAACTTTAGCCGCATCATAAATTATACCTTCATCTTTATAAGGGCTAAATACCGAAATATACTTATCGACTAATTGTAAAATATCTTTATCGCTAGAGACAATGGTCACGGAAATTTTTTTCGCTGCTGCCTTCCTGGCCAGATGCGCAATAATATCATCCGCTTCCAACCCTTTTTGCTCAAAAATAGGTATCCCATAGGCGCGAATAATCTCTTTGATGATGGGAATCTGGCTCACCAGGCCATCGGGCATAGCTTCTCTTTGCATCTTATACTGAGCAAACTTAGCCAGCCGGAAAGTATCGCGTGAAACATCAAAACAACAAATTAAACGATCCGGCTTCTGCTCTTTTAATATTTTATTAAGGATATTCAAAAATCCGTAGATGGCATTGGTCGCCTGGCCTGAAGATGTCCTTAAATCCTTTAAGGCATAGAATGCCCGGTAACAAAATGCAGTAGCGTCGATCAGAAATAAACTTTCTTTACTCATTAATAAAAATTAGGAATTCAATATAAGGAAAGATGTTTTGCGGTACGCTTCTATCGCGACAGTGCTCTCAATTCCGTCTTCTCAATAAAGGCTTCGATCTCTTTGTTTTTTGGGTCTAAATATTGGGCATCCAGGGCTTCTTTGATGGCTGTCGCCAGATCCCCCTTTTTAAAACATTCTTTGGCTTTTTTAAAATGGCTGGCGGAAGCACTCAGGTCATCTTTGGTCAACGAAGTTTTATCTGCGGAAACATCCTGCATCAGGCTAAGCACATCTCCCTCGCGTAAATCCGCGATCGGATGCTTGGACAAAACTATACGGATATCTTTAAGCCGGTCGGCTGCTTTTTGCGTCCAGGGATCATCCGCCGAGCCGATTTGAACGCGCTTATTCCAATAATAGGCAGCCTTCTCTAAATCGCGCTTACTTTCATAAAGCAGCGCCAAATTTGTATAAACGCTTATATAGGCAGGATCGATTTTAATCGCCTTTAAATAGCACTCTTCTGCCTTCTCAGCAGACCCCATTGCTTCATAAATGATCCCTAAATCATTATAGGCTTCCGCATAGCCGGGGTCTACGGCAATAGCTTTCTGATACAATGCCATCGCATCGGCTAAATTACCGACACGCTGGCTCTCTAAACCTGCCTGACGGTAACTTCTGCCTTGTAAATATAAGCCGTCTTTTTCCTTTTCAGCATAAAGCGGCCGCACCAGAAATAAAACGCAAGTTATTGAAACTATAGTAATTAGGAATTTAGGCAGGATAGGTTTATCCATGTATTTACTAATTATATACATTTATAATGCGCTCGTCAAGAAAAATTAAATCAAATGTCAAGCCAAATTAGAAATGTCGTATTGTTACCAAATTAGAAATGTCGTATTTCATTGTTTTTAAAGAACACCTGCTAAAGCTTCTTCTCTGGCTTCGAACTTTATTGAACCCGGTAATCTAAACCGCCTCCAAGCGGCAGTTCTTTGAGCGTTGTCTGGAATTTTAGGCGATTGCGGTTCCTTCTGCTGCTTCTTTGGCCTAGTGGTTATCTCTTTGAACTTAAGATCCATGCTCTTATAGCTAATATGTATTGAGCTATTGGCTCTTTCTTCTACCATTACCTTTTTGGCATTTAAATTATTTTCTATCTGGTAAAGCTTGCTATTATGAGCTACGGTAAAATCATTCCTTAACACCCGTATTGTTTTTACGCAGAAGACCGCGTTAAGATCAACGCTTTTAGTAACGGGCCGATGAAGGTCGGTATTATTAGCCGGCTGGACAGCAAATCTTTTGGCGTATGCCGGGAGATAATACATTAATAATTTATTGGCTTCTTCTATTGTTTTAATGCCTTTTAAGCGCATCTCTTTTATCAGCCGATTCTGAAAAGTCTTAAAGAGCCTCTCTATCCTTCCTTTAGCCTGAGGAGAATCAGCATGGATAACCCGGATTCCTAATTCTTCACTAGCCCTTTCGAATTGGCTTAAAGGCTCTAAATTATTGAGCTCGTCTTCTATATCCTGCTTCTTGGTTGATTTATGCGTCGGATGCTTATCTAAATAAACACTTACCGGTATTCCGAACTTTTCAATATAACGCTTGAGGCCACCCATTGCCGGGAGAGTTCCTTCGTAGGAATAAAACCTGCCAAAGGGCCTGCCTGTGGCATCGTCAATATAACCCATAAGCACGCATTCAGGGCCGCGTCCCTCAAACCAGTCATGATGAGAGCCATCCATTTGAATCATTTCCCCGAATGAATGTTTTCGTTCACGCCATTGCCTGTGCGGACGGGCCTTGCGCTTTTTATAGGAAATACCTGCTTGCAAGAGCCAAAGGCGCAGCGTCTCGTCATTTATTTTAATCTTATCTATTTCCAAGAGCTTCTCTGCTCCAAGAGTAGGGCCAAAATCATGATATTTCTCTTGATATAATTTTAATGCCTTATCTTTTATTTTATCCGGCAAGGCCCTGTTTGATGCCTGGCCCCGGGATTTATGTATTACACCCTTATCTCCTTGGGCCTTTACTGCTTTTACTATCCTCTGGGCTTGCCTTAGGCATATCCCGATAATACCTGCCGCTTCAGCCTGGGTTATTAATTTGTCCAGCGCTTTATGGATTACGTGCAGCCTTTTTAACTCTCCTTGCGTCATTGCGATAATGTCCTCCTTCCAGAGGGAGCATTATAGCATCCTTGGAATACGACATTTTTAAATTGGCAGAATACGACATTATCATATTGGGATTACAGAAAAATTAAATCAAAAAATAATGCGCACAGATTATATGATTGGATCCATGGTCAAAGCCGGATGCGATACTTTATTCAGAAAAACTAAAAGCTCCTCAGAATTAGTAGTAATCGACTCATCGGCGATTTTATCCAATAAATCCGCCTGCCCTGCTTGGGTACAAGCTGCCTTTAACCTGTCGCCTAAGATCTCTTTTAATTCTTTAGGCATCCAGACAACTCTTTTTAATCCGCCTTCGGCGGAAATAAATTTTTTGCTTAAGATATATAATTTTCCCACACCCAGGAACCCGGGGGTCTGCACCCCTCCTCCGACGGAACCGGCTAAAGTAGTAAAACTCATTCCCGAAGGAGTCATCCCGACATAATCGCGATGCACGACCATAACTCCGTTGGCTTCAGGGATAACCGCCACAATACATTCAAAACATCCGCAGGATGATTGCGGCCCGTCCATTAACGAATACATACTTACCGTATCAATTGTCTGATTGGATTTTTGCTGCACAAATTCATTGATCTTATCCCACTGCCCGAGTCTTTGATCCAAGAGATTGCCTTTAGGTATCGGCTGATTCGGTCCGGTAGGAGTGATCTCAAAAGAAGCCTTGGCATCAAGCCAGGAGTATGCCCCGCATAAACCAAGCCGTTCAGGAGTAACCACACAAACATGATTCGAAGCAAAGGATTGACATAATAAACAGGAATAAAATGTATCCACACTCTCATCATTCATCCCGGCCAATCGCTCGTCGCGCTCATTAAATATTTTTTGAGCACCTGCGGATAACTTCTTTACATCCGCCTGATCGGTATAAAGCTTGATCTGCACTTTATCGACAATTGCGCTATACTCCTGATGCAACATGGCATGTAAGATAGTCCCTAAATGTTTTAATCTGAGGCCTTTTCCAAAAGCATCCTTAGATACCCTGATCCAGACCATATCGCGCTGGCCCATATGCATAAGGCCCATCGCATAATTAACAAAACGGTGGACCTGGCGCTCAAGGATCGGCTCAAAATCTTTCTGCATCTTGCGGCCGAAAACATCGATGATGATTGCCAAAGGCAAAGATTTACTACCTGCAGGCAGCTGGTCGATATCTGGGCCGATCAATTCAATTAAGCCATCCTCAACTTCAGACTCTTCTTTAGTCGATAAAAATTCGATCGCCTCGCTGGCTTTTCCTCCGAACTCAACCGCCAGCTGTTCTCTGCGCACGCGCTCTCCTTCAAATGCGGCAGCATAAGCCACCGGAACGGCAACTTCGGCCATCTTAACCTTAATCCCGCGGGTAATAATACACCGGGAAGGTATTTTCTGATAATTCTTTTCCGTAACTAAAGCTTCAAATAATGTCGTATCGATTTTACCAAGCTGCGGAACTTCCAGATCAGTAATTATCGGCAAGCCAAAAGCCAGCGCCCCTAAACCCGTCGCCACTAACAATTCATCCACATGACTAAGCAATAAAACAAACGCCGGAACGCGGTTGCGGATATAATCGGCTACCCCTTCCCATTGTCCGGGTTTAATGCCTCCGTAAATTAAGGGCGCGCGCACCGCAAAATTCACCGCATAAATTGCGGAAAGATAATCATCTCCTAAGGGAACAATATAATTATCCAGGCCTAATTGAATTCCTTGATTGGTAAGCTGCTGCCTGAAAGTATTGCCATTAACGTTACCCGCCAATAAACTAACAATACTTCTAGATTGAAAACTCCGGATTAAATCTACGGCTGATTTTTCATCAGTGGCCGGGCCCAAAATTACGGCAATACCGGAAATCCTCCCGTCGACTAATTGCAGTCCCAGCGAACGTAAAATATTATCGGGGATAAAACCTATTCCTTCCTTAGGATGCTCTTGATTTAATACCGCCAGAGCCGCCAGAATCTCTTCACAGATCAAAGTAGCAACACCCTTATTCAATAGGCCGTCTAAGCTGTTAATAATTAAGCCGGTTGAAGCGGGATGATTATCAGCCAGGGCTTGAGCCTGCTGCAAAGCAGCTAAACAACCCCCAAGATTCTTTACTTCAATATTTAAGAGAGCATTAATTAAAGGCAAGTGATAATTAGTCTGGTGAAATTCAATTTTTGCGCTCCGGCCTTTTTCACTTATAGCCTTATCTAAAACCTGCCGGGTAAGGGCCAGCACATCAGTTGTTCCTTTTATTCCAAGCTCTGCAATCACATTAGTCATTTCTTCCTCTGATTTTAATTCAACTGCTTGATCAATGAATAAAACTAAACATACGCCTATGGCTTTCCCGTCTTTAAATTTTACCGCTTCAGCCCTGCCTTCACCGACGATCTCCTGGATTGAGCTGTTAATTATTTCAATATCTTCAGGCAGCTGCGTGTTAGGCTCGCCAATACTTACCAGCTTAATGGAAACCTTATGTTTATCCCGAATTAATTTCGCTATCCTTAAAGCTGACTGAAATGGCCCCTCAATGCAGACCGTATCATTAATTAAATGTTCGTCTAATTTCTTAAAATCATCCTCGGAGCTTAATAAAAGCACTCCTTTTTTCCTGGCTCCGGGTATCTGCGGTAAAAGGTTTGCCATCTATAATCCGCTTGCCTGTAAAACTTGCGGCACGATTTTTCCCCAGCCGATGGACATAATATGGATCCCCCGGCACAGCGGTTTTAATTCCTTGATCAATCCGGCTGCAATCTGAACCGAGGTGGCTGTTTTATCCTTACTATTATTCATCTCTTTAATTAAATTATCCGGCACTGAAATTCCGGGGACATTTTTATTCATATAGTTAGCCATTTCCGCGGACTTAAGCAAAACGATGCCGGCGATAACGGGAATTTTGATATATTTTATTTTTGAAATAAAATTTTCAAAAGTTTTTAGGTCAAAAACTGCCTGGGTCTGGAAAAATTCAGCCCCGGCGGAAACTTTTTTATCCATCTTCATAATTTGCGGCTCCAGAGGGTCTGAGCCCGGATTAACCACCGCCCCTAAGCAAAATCTCGGCGGCGCGCCGGTTAATTTGTTGCCGTTCATATCATGTCCGGTTGCTAATTTTCCGGCAACCTGCAATAATTGAACGGAATCTAAATCAAAAACGAGTTTTGCCTGCGGGTGATCCCCGAGCGTAGGATGATCTCCGGTTACAATCAGAACATTTTCAATTCCAAATGCAGCAGCAGAAAGTAGATCTGATTGCAAAGCCAGACGGTTACGGTCGCGGCAGGTGAGCTGATAGATCGGCTCAAATCCTTTTTGTTTAAGCATAATGCTTACGGCTAATGACCCCAGGCGCATTACCGAGCTCTGTAAATCCGTAACATTAAGCGCATCCACCTTGTTGCGGATAAGTTCGGCATCATCAAGTAGCCCTTGCGTCTGGATCCCTTTATCCGGGCCAAGCTCTGAGGTAATTAAAAATTTCCCTGCCTGTATTTTTTCTTTAAATGTCATTCTCTATTGTACTAGTTATCTAAATTGGGCTCTTATTTTAGGGTGAATAATGTAAAAAATAATGGCTATAAATATCAGCGTGAAGAAACTTATCCTAAACTGGTTTGATAACAGATCTAAAATTACATCACCTAAACCAAGATAGAGAGCATATCTTCTTGATTTTTCTTCTAGTCTTAATAAACCTTTGGCGATAATTATAAGAAATAAACTGATGGTAAAATCAAATAAAAGGAATATCCAAAGATTTATAGGGACAGGAACAGCCTCGAATTTATTCCTAAGATTAGAAAATATTAAGGCCAGCATCGACCCTACGCGCAATAAACCCAAAACACCCAAAATTCTATACAACCAACCTACTACTTTAATACCTAATATTTTACTGTCCATTACAAAAGCCCCCCTTCAAACACCGCTTTAAACTATATATATTTTGTTTGAAAGATATACAACCACAACGAGTGAAAACCAATTCAATACCTCAAAAGCAAAATATTAACAATTATTTATTGCTGAAGTTTGGCTGCTTCAACCAGGTTACGCATTAAAATGGCGACAGTCAGCGGCCCTACTCCTCCCGGAACAGGAGTGATGAAGCTGGCGCGTTTCTCTGCCTCCGCAAACTCTACATCTCCGACGATCTTATTGCCCCGGCAATTTATACCCACATCAATAACAATTGCCCCGTCTTTGATCCAATCACCTTTGATCAATCCGGGTTTGCCGACCGCGACAATTAAAACCTCTGCCCTGCGCACATGCTCCTCTAGCCTGTCTGTTTTACTAGTAGCAATATGACAAACCGTAACCGTGGCGAATTTTTCTAATAGCAACAACGCCAGCGGTTTTCCTACAATTTCACTATGACCGACAACAACTACCTCTTTGCCGTATAGATCTACACCAGTAGAATTCAATAATTCCATAACCGCAGTTGCCGTGCAGGCAGCGATCCTGGCGCGGCCAAAAAGCACCTTGCCCATGTTTGCCGGATGCATGCCTTCAATATCTTTTTTTGCAGAAACAAGCTCGCTGATCTTTCGATAATCTATGTGTTTAGGAAGCGGCATCTGCACCACGATACCGTTAACATTTTTATCTGCGTTAAGCCCAAGGATAAAATCAATTAATTCGTCTTCGGAGATACTCTCAGGCAACTGATGCAATTTATAAGTTATGCCTATACTTTGTGCAGTTTTTTCCTGGCCCCTTACATACGCCAGCGCCCCGGGATCAGCTCCCACTAAAATGCTGGCCAAAACCGGAGGCTGTTTTAAAGTTTGCACAGTAAGACTTAATTCTTTTTTTATTTCTTCAGCGATAAGCTTACCCTCTAATAATTTTGCCAACTTTGGCCTCCATCTTGGCTCTGATCCGTTTAACGGATTTAGCTTTCAGGCTTAATTCTTTATTTACGGCAACACTTAATTTTTTATCATTAAGTGCTTTTAGATTTATCTGGACATTAAAACAGGAAGCGCTGAATGCTGACTCAAAAAATATTGCCGCAATCACCGTATCACTGATTAAATTCAAGTTTGTTTTGTTGACCAAAGGCGCCAGTATCTGCATCCCTTCGTAGCAAAGCCTTGCCAACATCAACGGCACATCCATAGCTTTGCGGTTATCCCTGCTCTTATAGGCCAGAACATCTAAATCAACTAAATTCAGGAAATCATCTTTTAATTTTTCTGATTTTCTTAAAATTCCTTTAAGCCCTGCTTCATCTTTAGAATACTTTGGTTTACCTAAAGTAAAATTGATCACCATACTGATCAGCGCCGCACCCATCGCCGCGTTCATTGCCGCTGCAGATCCGCCGCCGGGAACAGCCAGCTTAGCGGATAAATCGTTTAAGTATTTAGTCAGGCTTTGAGTTTTGCAATTCATAGTTTTAAAGTGTAAACCTTGCGTTAAGTTCAAATGCGTTTTTAATTAAAGATATTTCAGGCTGATCATCCGTGTATAAAAGCGTAAGCACATCAAAACGGCTTAAGCGCTCTAAAAAATTATTAGTTTTTAAATAATCAATAGCGCTTTTAGCGATCTGCCTTTGTTTTCTGAAGGAAACCGCATCAAGCGGGCCCCCGAGATTAAGAGAATGCCTGGCCTTAACCTCGATAAAACAAATCGTATTACCGTCATCGGCAATGATATCGATTTCACTGAATTTAGTTTTATAATTACACTGCCGGATCCTGTATCCGTTTGCCTTTAAAAACTCTACTGCTTTTTTTTCGGCAAGTTTACCGAATTCTATGTTTTTTCCAGACACCTTAAAAAACTCTTTCTGTGAATAACCGAAGGCCCGTATTTTTTCAAACTATCCCGATGCATCTGTGTCGCATAACCTTTATGCCGGATAAAACCGTATTGCGGATAAGTCTTGTGGTAGGCATCCATAATCTGATCACGCCGGACTTTTGCCAAGATGGAAGCAGACGCAATACTTAATGATTTGCCATCCCCCTTAATGATGCTTTGATAAGGCAAACCCAGCTTAAGGCGCATATTTCCGTCGATCAATACAAATACACGTTTTAACTCTTGAGGCGCCAGCTGCTTGATCAATTTAGAAACTGCTTTTTGCATGGCGACTATTGTCGCCTGCAAAATATTGATCGTATCGATCTGTTTAGGGCTGACTGAAACGATGGCGTATTGAGACTTTTGCTTAATCTCCAAAAATGCCTCTTTTCTTCTAATGCCGGATAATTTTTTCGAATCATCAACCCGGTTACTAAAACTAAAATCCCTTAAGAGCACTGCCGCCGCCACGACAGGCCCGGCTAATGGCCCGCGGCCGGCCTCATCTACGCCGATGACTAAATCAAAACCCCGGTTTTTTAGTTTTTTTTCGTAGCGCAGCACTAACTTGGTTTTTCTGTTTTACTTTCTATTTTAGTAGCGTGCTTGCCGATCTTACCTCTTAAATAATAAAGCTTGGCTCTCCTGACTTTACCTGAGCGGATAAGTTCAATGCGCTCGATAACCGGTGAATAAAGCGGGAATACACGCTCAATCCCCTCACCAAAGGAAACTTTCTTAACCGTAAAATTAACTTTAGAACCTGAGCCGGTTTTGGCAATGATCACTCCCTCAAAAGGATGCAACCGGAATTTATCCGGGCCCTCCTTAATCCTGGTCATTACTTTTACCGTGTCTCCGACGTTAATTTCCGGCATCTCTTTCTTGGCAAATCCTGCCTCGATTGATTTAATATCCATTATTGTTACTCCTTTCTTACCCTCGTGGGGAAGGCCGTCCTCTACACCATTTAGGACGGGCCATTACCCTTTATTTTTTTGTAATAAATCCGGCCGCCTTGCCCCGGTCCGCTTAAGTGACTGAACTCTGCGCCAGGACTCAATTTTATGATGGGCTCCGGAAACTAAAACTTCAGGAACCCTCCAATTTTTAAATTGAGCCGGACGGCTATACTGCGGATATTCTAATAGATTACCTTCGAATGACTCAAAATTCAAGGAATTTTTATCCCCCAGAACCCCGGGAATGAGCCTGACCAGGCTATCCACAACTACCATCGCGGCAAGCTCTCCTCCGGTTAAAACATAATCTCCGATCGAGATCTCTTCGTCTGCCAGATGAAGCCTGACCCGCTCATCTATGCCTTCATAATGGCCGCAGATAAATATCAAATTAGTGCATTTCGATAGCTTTTTAGCGTGGCCTTGATTATATTTTTTACCTTGCGGGCATAATAAAATTACCCTGCTCTTGCCTTTAATCTTTTTTTTAACTGCCGCCAGCGCCCGGTAAATCGGCTCAACCTGGAGAACCATACCACTGCCTCCGCCGAACGGCCGGTCATCGACTTTATGATGTTTATCCAGAGTATAATCCCTGAGGTCATGGATAAATAAATTTAGCTTGCCTTTAATTTGTGCCCGCTTGATGATCGATTCATCAAGCACCGCGGAAAACATCTTAGGAAAAATACTGATGATATCTATGCGCATATCTGATTATTATAATTCATTAAAAACATCTGTTTAAATTGACTGAACTTATCCTCTTTGATCGCCGCGCGGATCTGGCGCATTAAATCCAGGAAGAAATAGACATTGTGCAGACTAAGTAAAATCAACCCGAGCATTTCTTTGGCGTTAAATAAGTGACGCAGGTACGCCCGGGAAAAATTCTTGCAGGTATAACAGCCGCATTTTGGATCCAAGGGCTTAAAATCTTCGGTGTAGGCGGCATTGCGGATAATGATTTTTCCGCCGGAGGTAAATGCCGTGCCGTTTCTTCCGTAACGGGTAGGGATCACGCAATCAAACATATCCACTCCCCGCTCCACTGCCTCCACAATATCAAAAGGATAACCGATGCCCATGGCATAACGCGGCTTATTCTCCGGAATTACTCCGGCAACCAATTCCAGAATATTATAGATCAAATTACTGCTTTCGCCAACGGAAACTCCGCCGATAGAATAGCCGTCAAAATCCAGATCCACCAGGCGCTTAGCGCAATCAAGGCGCAGGTCTTCAAAAGTAGCCCCCTGAATAATGCCGAATAGTTTTCCCGGATTGCCTTGATGAGCTTTTTTTGAAATTTTTGCCCATTCAATTGTCCTTTCCATGGCAACTTTAGCCTGGTCTTTAACGCAAGGATAATGCACGCATTCATCCAACGGCATCATGATATCCGAGCCTAAAGTCTCCTGGATCTTAATCACATCTTCCGGGGTAAGAAAATGTTTTAAGCCGTCGATATGTGATTTAAACTCAACGCCGTGATCATGCAGCTTACGAAAAAGCGCTAAACTAAAGATCTGATAACCTCCGCTGTCGGTAAGGATCGGTTTATCCCAGCCCATAAATTTATGCAGGCCCCCGGCTTTTTTAATAACTTCGGTTCCCGGGCGTAAAAATACATGGTAGGCGTTGGAAAGAACGATCTGCGCCCCGGCATCCTGCACCTGTTGAAAGGTCAAGCCTTTGACTGTGGCATGCGTGCCTACCGTCATAAAAGCCGGAGTATCAAAATCACCGTGCGCCGTAGTAATTTTGCCCAGCCTGGCCTTACTATTCTTATCCTGATGAATTAACGTATACATATCAGAGCACTTTATTTTGCATAATTTTTCCATTCACAGATTACATTTGAAATAAGCGCCAACAGAACCGCATTCCCGTTATCTTTGCCTTTTTCAAAATCCTTATCAATCAGGCCCATTTGGTTAGTGACATGGGCAAAACATACGACTTTCTTTTTGCGCGCCTGCGCAAAAGCATAGAGTGCCGCAGCCTCCATTTCAACCGCCAGTAGATTTTCCGAACGCGCAAAAGTAATAGCCTCTTTGGTCTCGCGAAATGGCGCATCAGTTGTCCAAACCGCGCCTTGTATAACTAACAGCTTCTTTTTAACAATTCCCTTTAACCTGGCTAAGATGTCCGGACGGATACAAGCGTAAACCGATCCCTTGATGTAGTGATAGCTCGTCCCTTCATCTCTTAAAGCACGATCGATTAAAATAAAGTACGGAGGTTGATGAACGGGTTTAATCTGACCGGCTGAAGTAATACTAATCAACAGGCGGCACCCCGAGGCAAATAATTCTTCGGCTACGAGTACAGCAAAAGAAGCGCCTACTGCCCGTCCAACTATGCCTACAGCTAAACCTTTAATTTTTAGATTATAAAGGTCTGTGTGATAACAAGCCCAGTAAGGATTACGCTTACCTACAGAAGAATCCTGAATATACGAAGATAGATCTCCATCAGGATCAAGCACGCATATCTCCGGCACGCTACCGGATGGTAACGACTTCTGGCGCCGCGCCTGTTTCAGTAGATTAGCCGGGTTAAAAACTGACGGTCGATGGTAAAATTTATTGGCTAGCAGCGGGAGCTTATTGATCATTATCTTTTATAGGCGCGTATATTTGCGCAAATAGCCGAAGGATGTCCGGTGCGGGCATTACGGCAGGTAGATATAACTTCTATATTCTCAAAGCCAACTTTTTTCATTAAATCGATAAAATCATTTTCCACCAAAGCTCCGCCGATACACCTAAACCAATCGCTATGATTTTTCCTTTCATCCTCAGACAACGGCTCTTTTAGAACAATTTCACAAAAGACCGTCCGGCCTCCGAGTTTTAAAACCCTAAACACCTCTTTCATGGCCGCTTCTTTATCCGGAGATAGGTTATAAATACCGTTTGAGGCAACCAGATCAAAGAATGCTTCGTTAAAAGGGATGCTGTCAGATTCTCCGATACGGATTTCCGTATTTGCTCTTTCCGTTTTACGCATATTGTCTTTTGCCCGGTTCACCATATCTTCGGAAATATCTACGCCATAAACCTTTCCTTGCGGCCCCACAGCCTGGCTATAAAAATATAAATCCAGGCCGCCGCCGCAACCTAAATCCAATACAATCTCGCCTGGCTTCAGTTCCACAAACGGCTGAGGGTTATTGGCGCCGGTAAAAGACTCCATCAAAGAAACAGGAAGCGTATCCAAAACTTCTTGAGGGTAACCGACTTTCAAGGCAAACGCTTTTCCTACGGGAAAATTATACACCCCATAAGGATCACAAGCGACCTTGCTGTATTTATCTTTAACCAGTTTCTTAATCTCATCAGGATTTAGATTGAGCATTATATCCTCCTTCCCACAAGGGAACACTCGCGCAATTCCAATTAGCGCGAGGTGTTTTAAAATACTAATGTTTGCCTGCTTGTCTTTATGGCGTTTGCCACATCCGTCAGACAACAGATCTGGGCTCCATCAACCAATTCTTCTGACTTTACGCCTCGAGCCTGGCAACAGCTTCCGCAGACCAAAACTTTAACTCCCAGCTTGATCAACTCCGATAACTTCTGGCTAAGATTCAATCCCTTTAGATCTTCCGGTGGATTTTGGGATTTTTTAGCGCAGAAAACCGACTCATCAAACAAAACTACTTCCGCCTGTAAATTTACATCCAACAAACCTCCTGTCAGACGCAAACCATTCCAAGAACGCATTGTGTTAGGGCCTTCGTTAAGTATAACAGTTATTTTATCCATGGACACCTCCTCTTAAAAGCTATATCTAAGCCTTAGATAAAAGTTGTCGTTACCTTCCAATTGGCCAAACTCGGTCCAATCGTGTTTACCAAAAAAAACATTTACCCCTGCGGTCAATTTCCAACGATCATTTGCCTGCCAGGCAAGGCGCGGCCGTATGTAGGCATCACTATCCGTGGGACTGTAAAAAGTAAAAAGTGATGCCTCTAAAGTTTGAAACCTGAAGAGCTTGGTGACGCGCAAAGTTAAGAGTTGCCGAAACTCATCTTGGGGGATATCTCCGGGCTGGCTGTTTGCTTTGAATTCATCAAAATCCAGCATCTGTTCTACGTAATACTGCAAACCTAAGCGCCAATCCTTGGGGAAATCCCGCTCGTAACCAAGAAGATACTTCATCCCCGAATTCTCAATGAGCCGGTTTTTACCATTACGATCTTCTAAAGAATCATAGTAACCTATTTCACCGGAAGCGATCCCTCCGGCAGACGGCGCAGGCCCGCGGATACTCGCCCCAAAAACTGCAAGCTTGGGATAAAATACCTCTTTTGCATTCTCATCCTGAATACCGAACGGCTGATTAAAAAATCCTTTGAACATGTAAACAGCTGTTTCATACTCTCCGAAATTACGATATAGACGAGCGGCTATTTCTGTATTCTTGAACTGAACCGCGGGCTCTATGAATACCCGGCTTGACTGCGTACCTGCAATCCAGCCAAGAAAATTATCGTAGAAACTCAAACGATCTCCGGTAAATGAGACATCCGGAGCAAAAAAAGGAATAACCGCCACATCCATTGAAACTAAACGGCTAAATATGGAGAACTTTCCGGCATCTAAAGGTACCTTGAGGTATTCATCATCCCGGCCGGTAAAGAATGATTCGTAGTCCTTCGGGAAGACATCGTTGATAAAAAGATAATCACCGGTTCCCCAGGTAAGAATCTGCCTTCCCAGCTTAATATCCATCCAGGAAAGAGGGCTAAACAGCCCATATCCTTCACGAGTCTGATACCGCAGGGTTTCCTTATATTCATCAGCCAAAAGATCCGCTTTATAGAAAAATTCCGGATTCCATGACGCAAACCAGGCAGGTTCTTGCGGCCGGTAATCCACTTTAAGCTGGAGGCGTTGCTCTAGGAGATTATAGCCATTCTTTTGCGTCAGCTTATCTCCTGAAAATTTAGGTCCGTAAGCAGCCTCTATAAATCCATGGACTGAATCAAAGATTCTAGACCAAGCATCCGGCGGTTTCTTTTCGTCTTGAGGCGTGCCGACTGTTTCTCTGACATCAGTAGACACGGATTCAGCAAACAAAAGCTTACTGCTGGAGACGGACAGAATAAAACATATCGGAATAATAATGCCGGCCTTGCCCAACAAATTATTCTCCAATCCATTCTCTGGGAGGCCTGCGCAAAAGCCTTTCTTGGAAAATCTCGGAAGTAATTCCCACATTATAAGAGACGTTTTTTATTGCAATCTCGGTAGACCGTTCGTTCTCAAGATCCTTCATCGCGGCTTTGGTGATTGTCGGGATACCCTGGATGGTTTGAACCTCTTGGGCCTCATAAACCTTGTAAATCTTACCCTTAAGATCATAATGCTCCATCTTAAGCGGAAGATGCGTTGTTTTATCAAGCCAGAATTTCCGATAGCTAAATTCTGCCTCTCCCGGGCGTTGCGGCGTACTTTTCACTACAAGGCAGGAATACGTACCAAGATTTTCTTCGCCGATCAACTCATGCTTATCTGCATCAAGAGCGCGCCCGGAAACATCTTCATAAGTAAAGTCTGACCCCGCAAAACTCGTCCGCTTGTCACTCGTAGCAATACGCTTAACCAGATCAATCGCCGGCAAATAAAGCCAGCGGTCGTCATCGCGGCCAAGATGCTTTAAAACTAAAAAACTCATCCCTCTAACCTCGGCAGGCTCATGGAAGTAGATGTAATAAGACTGATCGCCGCCGGGTGACTGGTTAAGACGAAGCATGGTTAGGCGCCGCTGGCGGATCTGGCCTTGACGATTCACGATACGCATAGATATCTCGTTTTTGACATCGGTTTGAGGATAATAATAAGCTAAAAGCATTTCGTTCATCACAGCCTCTGCGTTTTGCGTATCTTGAGCACAGGCATTTTCAGTCCAAAATATATTCACCAATAATAGAAAAACAATTACCGCAACAGAGAGTATTTTTCTCATACGCCACCTCGCTTGATTAGTTTTTGACGCCCCAATTGAATAAGCGCCGGCAGATAAATAACACTCATCACCGAAGAAAGAACCATAATCGCCGCCATAAAAACTCCCACGGTGATATACGGAGTTAAAGCTGCAAAAGCCATTACGGCAAACCCTAAGGCAAAAAGAACAGCATTAAGAAAAATCCCTTTGCCGGGCCGGGCTACCGTCCAGATAAGAGCCTCTCTTAACCGGGGGTCTTCTTTATACCGCTGCTGGAACCGGCCGACGAAATGGATGGCAAAATCAACCGCCATACCCAAGGAAAGCGTGGATAACACAGCGACCGGCATATCAAAATCTTTCCCGATTAATCCCACGACACCATAAATCAATGCGATTGTAAATAGCAGCGGCAGAAAACTCAAAATCCCCCAGAGAAACGAACGGGTCTGAAAAACAAGCAGTATCAATACCAGAATAAGCCCCCAGAGAAAACTGCTAACCATCCCCCAAAGCACCTCATGGTCCCAGACCATATTAAAATAAGCGATCCCGGCCGGTTTAAAATCCTCTACTTCCGGCAACGGATGCGCAGCGAAAAAACTATTTGCCCGCCCGATTACTGACTTCATCGTGTCAGCGTCCCAGCTTTTCAACTGAATGATGATATTGGCAGTTTTAAGGGAAAAATCGACAACGTTATCCAGATGCCGGGGCTTGGCTGCTGACTGTAAAAGAAATAAATACTGCCCTACTTCCTGCTTAGAATCCGGAATACGATTAAATAGCGGCGCATCATCATGCATTACCAGATTTGTGCGTTTAATATAGTCTGCCAAGGAAAATGTTTTTCCGATTAAAGGATCTTTTTCCAATTCGCGCTGCAGGCCTTCAATTTGGCGTAAAAACGCGGGATCTCCTACAGCGCCCTCATTTTTGGCCCGAACAACTAAATAAGCCGTGGAAGTCCCGCCAAGATATTTATTCATAACGCGGTCTGCGCTTCTGACTTCACTATTAAATTTAAACCAATGCACCATGTTGTTGTTAACATGAATGCGCGCCAGGCCTGCTAGCGCCACGATAAATAACACGATACCTACAAGTAAAATAGGTTTGGCCTTTTCTACGCAAAAGCCTCCCAGGCGTAAAAGTACAGGGGAGAACTTTTCCCCTTTTCCATGCACCGCAGCAAGCTTTAAAATATGCTTTTCAGGAATAAGCATCAGCAAGGCCGGAATAAAAGTAAAACTCATGAAAAGGATCACCAGCGTTCCAAACGCAACAACTAACCCGAAAATCTTAACAGGAACAATAGTGACTGTTGCCAGCGCGGCAAAACCCACGGCAGTGGTGACATCCGAATAAAAAATTGGCAAGGCAACGACTTTCATTGTCTCTAGAATGGCTTTGCGTTTATCTTGTCCTTCGCCAAGCCGAAAAGCAAACTCATTAAAAATATGCACCGCATCAGTGGCAATCGCCATTAAAAAAACCGGAGCCATAGAACTCATGATGTGAACGGGAAACCCTAAACCAATCAAGCCTCCCATGCTCCAAATGATGCTAATCATTGCAACAGCCATGTTAGCGATAATCACGGTAATATTGCGGAACATAAACCATAGCGCGATACACATCACTAAACCGGCGATAGGAGAAAAAAGCCCCATCTGACGGAACATCTCTGTCCCGAATGTATCGCGGGCAACCGGATCTCCGGCAAGATAAAATTGATTGGGCCTTGAATTCTTTGGCAGCATCGCACGAATTTTATCAGCGATTTCCTTACCGTTGGCCGTCGGCTCTATAGGAATGAAAATCGCTACGGCTAAACCATCCGGAGAAATAAAACGATTTACAAAAAGCGCGTTATCTAAAATACTTTTGCGTAAAGCTGCCAGCCCTGCTTCCGTATCCGGAATATCGCCTAAAGCGGGCCTGACGATAAGTTCACCCTGATTAGAAAATACATTCTCGACGGTAGTCAGGCTATCCACGTCCCGCACAATCACACCGGGAATCTGTCGAACGGCATTCGTCAGATCTTTTACATATTTAAGCGTTTGCGGGTTAAAAATTCCATCCTTGTTAACTATCCCCAATACGATCACATCCGGATGAAGGACAAAATCTTTTTCCACCAAGTCATTATACTGGCGCACAGGCGAAGCCTCAGGAAGCATATGCTTGGGATCAGTATCAATCGTAATCTTGGGAAACTGCGCGATGAAGAAAATACTAATGGCGGCTACAAGCCCAATTACCAGCTTAGGACGGCCCAAAACCGCTTGCGTTAAGCGCTCAAGTTTCATTTTTCCCCTTATCTATCCATTTACCCAAACGGCCCCCTTCGGCAAGTTGCTCCATCAGCACTTCCCGCAGAATCTCACAAGCCTTGAGCATTTTTTGATTTGCGCACTTATAGTAAACATTAAGGCCCTCTCTCCTTGCAGCAACAATCCTGCGTTGACGCAGTATACTCAAATGCTGAGAAAGATTCGCTTTCGGCAATTTGAGCCTTTTTCTTAGTTCTTCGACGCTTTTTTCTCCTGCACCCAATAGATTGATAATTTTTAAGCGTGTGGGGTTAGCCATGCTTTTACAAACCTCGGCATGCATCTGAAACATTTTCTCTTCCATATTTTTATCCATTGTTATTCCCTTCGATAGCTATTTCATAGTTTATGTATTTCGAAACTACTTTACTAGATTAACTATAGATTGTCAAGCTTTTTTATAACAAGAATTTTTCTGAAGCCTGTGCCGAAAGATAACTGCCCGTTCCGCGGCTATTTTTATTTTTCCATCGATATGCCTTGCTTAGATTAAACGATCAACATTGCGTCGCCGTAACTGTAAAATCTGTATTTTTTCTCGACTGCTTCCTGATAGGCTTTTAACATCAAATCTCTGCCGGCAAAAGCGCAGACCAACATCAAAAGAGTAGTTTTAGGAAGATGAAAATTAGTCAGGAGGCAATCGACTAATTTGAATTTATATCCCGGATAAATGAATAAATCGGTATTTCCTTCTTTTCTGCCGTCAGCAAAAGTTTCCAGAGCCCGCAGTGCGGTTGTGCCCACAGCAATAATACGCCCATGATTAATTTTGGTTTGTTTAATTAACTCTGAGGTTTTACCAGGAACAAAAAACGATTCCGGCTCCATCTTATGTTCGGTTATCTCTTCACATTTAACCGGACGAAACGTGCCTAACCCTACATGCAGGGTAACATAAGCCAGATTAACCCCGCAAGATTCAATACTCTTAAGTGAATCTTGACTAAAATGCAGGCCGGCAGTAGGAGATGCCAGCGCCCCTTCATTCTTAGCATAAACCGTCTGATAATAAATCTTATCTAAATCTTCAGGCTCGCGTTTTATATAAGGAGGCAAAGGTACAACGCCGAAATTATAAATTTGATCCGCATCAGCTTGTTTAAAACTAATTTTTCCGCGGCCGCAAATTGTACCTTTGATCTTGCCTGCGGCAAAAAAAATGACCTCTTTTACTTTTGTGCGGCTGGGCTGAACCAGGCAGGAAAAAGTTGTGCCGTTGGTCCTACGGGTGAGCAAAATCTCAACCCTGCCCCCGGTTATCTTTTTACCCATTAAGCGGCAATGCAGAACCTTGGTATCATTGAGCACCAAAAGATCATTCTTTTGGAAAAAATTACCGATGTCTTTGAATATACCGTGGCCAAGCTCGCCGGTTTTCCGGTTGAGGATCAAAAGCCGGGCAGCTTCCCTGTTTTCAAGCGGATATTGGGCAATTAATTCTTTAGGCAGCAGATAATCAAACTCAGCAAGCTTTGGCATTTTATTAATAGTTATTAATCTAGGTAGCCGATAATCTGGTCGGTTAAGTCATCAATGGAAAAAATAACTACTCCGTCGGGGGCAAGTTCGCAAATCAAGCGGTATTGGTTAAAGAATAAATCCGGATTATCTTTCATTAAAAATAGCCCCATACCAACATAAATTTTTCCTTTACCGCGGTGGCCCAGGGCGGATTTAACTATCTCTTTAACATACTGGTTATCTTTGGTATATGCCATTAATACGGCATAATCAATAATCCCCTCTTCCAACCAGGCTGACCAATCCTGAAAAGCATTGTTATATGCGCGCTCAGGGGCGGCAATAACCGCACATGAAACTGCAAGGCCGGGAGATTTAAGTTTAACCAGGCTGGAAATCTTACGCACTAATTGGGTCACCTGTGCTCTTCTCCAATTATCCCAGGCTAAATACTCATCTTCATTATTTAAAGTATCTAAGCAATTCAGCCCGGTTTTATCGGCAAATCGCTCAACATTTTTTGTACCGTACCCGTAGGTCAAACCGAATTTGTTAAATCTTGATCCCGGCACAAACGGCACCGGTGAAGGATAGCGGATATAATCTAAATGTATTCCGCTGAATAGCGGATAACGGTTAATGATTTCATTAACAATCGTTAAGATATACTCCTCTACTCTGGGGTCACCCGGCTCTAAAAATACCATATTTTCTCTTAAGTAATACTTATCTAATTCCAGGCGGGAGGTAGTCTTGGATGTTCTCTGATACTGGTCGCGGGTTAAAACAGAACTACCGTACTTGTTGATGATATCCGCTTTATCATTATTCCCCAGGCCTAAGATGTTTATCCAGGCATAAACACTGATATTATTTTTCACTGCCTCTCTGAGCAATAAATCTAAAGTATCTAGCCCGGCGGCTTTAATCATCTGGTCATATTTCTCCCGGTTACAGATCTTAGAATCATAATAAGCATTACCGGACTGAAAGATCTGCAGGTAAATCTCGTTAATCTTGGCCTTCTTGCATTGGGCAATCAGCTTATTCACTCCTTCTTTTGAATAAAGGGACTCCTGGGCGGAGAATACCGATACCCAGATACCCCTGCCAATAGCCTCCTTAGCCGGAGCCTGGCTATCCGCAGCCAATGATAAATTGAAATTAAACAAGGCGCAAAACAATAATAAAATTATTTTATTTTTCATTTACTTGACAAACCTTTCCTTTGATGGAATACTTACAACCACAATATTTCTGTAAATAGAGACCTCTCTGTTTTGCTTCTTGATATGCCGGCCGAAAACCCGTTCGGAAATCTTCATAATAAAAATCTACCCCTGTATCTTCGGCTACTTTCTGGCCTAACTGCTTAAGGGTTTCATGATCCTGATAGGGGCTAACTAACAAAGTTGTGCTAAAAAGCTTTAAGCCATTCTCTTTGGCGCGCTGAGCTGTTGCTTGCAAACGAAGCCACCAGCAGCTCAGGCAACGCTCCGGCGTGTTTTCTTTTTTATCAATTGCTTGAAAAAAATCAGAAGGCCGGTACTCAGGGCTCTCCACATTAAGCTCTAGATCTTTACTGAGAATATCCAAGCTCTCTTGACGTTTACTAAATTCAGCAGGCGGATAAATATTAGGATTATAAAAAAAACCTTTTATCTTAAATCCCTGACTTTTTAATCTGCTAAAAGGGTAAATCAGGCAAGGGCCGCAACAGATATGCAGTAGAATATCCATATTATAAATCTAAAAAATCTCTTCCTGTTGCTCTTTATTAAATTTCAGCCCAAAATGTTCGAAGGCCTTTCTGGTCGCTAGCCTTCCGCGGGAGGTGCGTTTTAGATAGCCAGCCATTAAAAGATACGGCTCAACTGTATCGGCAATCGTATCGATCTCTTCATTAAGGCTGGCCGCCAAAGACTCAATGCCCACCGGGCCGCCGCCGAATGATTCCAGGATTAATTTTAGAACTTTACGGTCCAGATCATCAAAACCTGCCTGATCAATCCCTAGCTCATTAAGAATTTTAGCAGCCGAAGCTTGGTCAACTTTTTCGATTTTTAGAACCTGAGAGTAATCCCTCACCCTTCTTAAAAGACGATTAGCAATACGCGGCGTCCCTCTTGAGCGCTTGGCAATCTCTAGACAGGCATCATCATCAATTTGTATCGTTAATAAACGGCTTGAATTTTTTATAATTTTAGCCAGATCTTCTATTTTATAAAAATCAAGGCTGTAAAATATACCGAATCTGCCGCGCAGCGGAGCAGCCAACAGGCCTGTGCGGGTAGTTGCTCCGATTAAAGTAAAAGGCTTAAGATTAAATTTAATCGTCTTGGCATAGGGGCCTTTATCAATTATAAAATCAATCTGAAAACTCTCCATTGCCGGATACAAAAACTCTTCCACTACTTTAGACATCCGGTGTATTTCGTCAATAAAAAGAATGTCTCCGACTTCAAGATTGGTCAGAATACCGATGAGGTCCCCGGCGCGTTCAATCGCCGGGCCTGATGTGGCGGTGATTTTGGCACCCATCTCATGTGAAATAATATGCGATAAAGAAGTTTTACCCAGTCCCGGAGGCCCACTTAAAAGCACATGTTCAAGGGGTTCCTTGCGCTCTTTGGCGGCTTGAATCGAAATTTTTAAATTATCCACAATATCTTTATGGCCGACGAATTCGTTAAACTTTTTTGGCCGCAAAGATATATTAAGGACAACATCCTCTTCGGATTCCTTAATATTGTCCACGCTAGGATTTCCCTTAAGCAGGGTGCGCCGGATCTCTTCGCTCATAAGGTATGATGTTCTCTTTATTCCTGACTATAATGATGTCTTCAAATTGCCTGTCCTGGCGAGCAACGATCTCTTTCATCTTGGCCAACTCTAAGATCGCTAAGAAAACTACGATTATTTCCATTTTAGATTTTGTCTTGGCGAAAAGCTCCGAAAGCTTAATCTCTGACTGCACCAATAACATGTGCAAAATATCATGCACCTTCTGCTCAACGGTAAACTGATCTTTAATTACTTCATAAAAAACTTCGCGTGGCACATCCTTTAACGCCCGGGAAAAAGCACTGATTAAATCAAAGATACTGGCCTCGAAATAAACCTCTTCCTTGGTTTGCGTTTTATCCTCTTCGGGAATTTCGGTTTTAGGCCGTATAAAAACATCCTGCTGATCGACCTCCCGCTGCCTTAGATCCTGGGCAACCTGTTTAAACTTTTCATATTCAAGAAGTCTTTTGACAAGTTCTACACGGGGGTCCTCCTCTTCTTCTAAAGCAGCTGATTCCTGCGCCGGAAGAAGCATCTTAGATTTTATCTGCATCAGTGTAGCCGCCATCACTATAAATTCACCAACGATATTTAAATCCAGCAGCTGCATAAAATTGATATACTCAAGATACTGCTGGGTAACTTTGGCAATCGGAATATCATAGATATTAAGATGATCTTTTTTTACCAGATATAACAATAAATCTAAGGGGCCTTCGAAAATATCTAAACGTATTTTATAATTCATTTATATTTTAAGCAGCTCTCTTACTTCGGTAATCGTTTTTCTAGCTAATCCTTCGGCCTTAGCACAACCTGCAGACAAAATCTCCTGGATATACTTTTCATCTTCCTGTAAAGAACTTCTTTTTTCCTGAATCGGAGCCAATAAGACGATGATCTTCTCGGCCAGCTCTTTTTTACATTCAGTGCAACCAATCTCTGATTTAGCGCAACGCTGCTCTGCTTCTTTCTGCATCTGCGGGAAAAATATTGTGTAATATGAAAAAACGTTGCATTTATGCGGGTGTCCGGGATCAGCCAGCCGGATACGCTGTGGATCGGTAAACATACTCTGTATCTTTTTGCGGATAACTTGCGGCTCCTCGGATAGGCCGATATAATTATTATAACTTTTGCTCATCTTACGGCCGTCTAATCCCAGAAGGCGCGTGTTTTGAGTAAGCAGGGCTTGGGGATCCGAAAAACAATCTACTTTATAAAGATGATTAAATTTACGCGCAATCTGACGGCTTAGCTCAAGATGCGCAAGCTGATCCTCACCCACAGGCACGCTATCGGCTTTATAAAGTAAGATATCGGCAGCCTGTAAAACCGGATACCCCAGAAAAGCATAGGTCTTTAAATCACGGTTGGCTACTTCGCGTAACTGCTCTTTATAAGTAGGGCACCTTTCAAGCAATCCTAATTGCGTAATCAAAGAAAGAATAAAATAAAGCTCAAGATGTTCTGGAACATGCGACTGAATAAATATGGTGCATTTCTCAGGATCAATGCCGCAGGCTAACCAATCAAGCACATTATCCCGCATGTTGGCTTTAAGCTCCGACGGATTTTCGTATTCCGACATCAAAGCATGCCAATCGGCAACCATAAATAAACAATCGTATTCATCTTGCAGTTTAGTCCAATTAGCCAATGCGCCGACCAAATGGCCCAGATGTAATTTGCCCGTAGGCCGCATTCCGCTTAAGATTATTTTTTTCATAGTTTTCTGGCTATTTTTTTAATATCGTAAGCCTCGATGATATCGCCTTCCATTAACTGGTCAAATCCGCCGATAGCAATACCGCATTCAAAACCTTCTCCCACTTCACGCACATCATCCTTAAAACGTTTTAAGCTTGAAAGTTTGCCTTCAAAAGCAGACTCACCATTGCGCATTACCGTAACCATACAATTACGATTAACCTTACCCTTAGTAACATAGCAACCGGCAATTAAACCGGAACGGGTCAGCTTAAACATTTTCCGCACTTCCACTTTGCCTAAAAATACTTTCTTTAACTTAGGAGCCAGCATCCCTTCTACCGCAGCCTTAATATCATTGGCCAGTTCATAAATAATACTATAGGTTTTTAACTCAACACCTTCTTTGGCAATCAGCTCTTTAGCCAATACATCGGCAGTAACATTAAACCCTAAAATCAACGCATCTGAGGCCATAGCTAAAACCACATCCGAGATATTGATATTGCCTGCCCCCATATGGATTATATTAATCTTTATTTCAGAGACATTCAGTTTCTCTAAAGTATCCTTGATTGCCTCAAGCGACCCCTGAACATCCGCCTTGATAATTAATTTTAAATCTTTAATTTTACCTCCGGCGATCTGGGCATGCAGGTCTTCTAGGCTTATACGCTTAACCTCCTTAACCTGCTGCTGCCTGTCTTTTTCTGCACGTGCCGCAATCAAGTTTTTTGCCTCTTTTTCATCTGCAATCGCAAAAAACTGCTCTCCTACCTGAGGGATACCGGTTATACCTAAAACCTCAACCGGAGAAGCAGGGCCGACGCTGGTCACTCCATGGCCCCGGTCATCAAGCATTGCCCGGATCTTTCCATATAAATTACCGACAATAATATTTTGATTAAGGCTCAAAGAACCGTTTTGCACCAACAGAGTTGCAACCGGTCCGCGGCCTTTAGCCATTCTAGCTTCAACAACTACCCCATATGCCAAGCGGTCAGGATTTGCTTTTAATTCCATGATTTCTGCCTGCAGCAAAATCATTTCCAATAACGTATCTATGCCTTCACCGGTTTTTGCGGATACCGGCACAGTAATGGTTTTTCCTCCCCAATCCTCAGCGGCTAAATCAACCTGCGATAATTGTTTTTTAACCGTATCAATATTTACACCCGCTTTATCGATTTTATTTATCGCTACGATAATGGCTACTCCTGCGGCACGCGCATGATCAATGGCTTCCTGAGTTTGCGGCATGATGCCGTCATCGGCAGCGACAACCAGGACCACGATATCCGTAATACTTGCTCCGCGGGCGCGCATCGCGGTAAATGCCTCATGACCGGGAGTATCTAAGAAAGTAATCGCACCCTGGTGGAAACTAACGCGGTAAGCACCGATATGCTGAGTAATTCCTCCGTGCTCAGCTTCAGTAACTTTAGTTTTGCATATCGCATCAAGTAAAGAAGTTTTTCCGTGATCGACATGCCCCATAAATGTAACGATCGGACTACGACTCTTAAGATCCTTGGGTTTATCTATTTTTTTATGCTCCTGTAAAATTAATTCTTCGGCTGTAGGAGCTTTTTTAATTTTAAAATCGTATTTTAAACATAACTTATTCAGAGTCGCTTCATCCAGGCTCTGATTAATGCCGGTCATTACCCCCATGCTCATAAGATGTTTAATTAAAACCGAGGATTTCTCCTGTAATTTTATCGCCAGATCTTTAACATTGATCGGCAGTTCAAGTTCAATCTCTTTGCTGGCAGTAACCTCTGCTTTTTCAGGAGCAGGAGCGGTTTGAACATGAGAAGCAGTCTTAAGCTTTTCCTCCGGCTTATGGGGCCTATGAATAGGCTCAATTACCGGCTTAACCTCAACTTTAATTTCAGGCGCTGCAGGCTTTACAGGCTTGATTACAGGCCTAATCTCTTCTTTGACTTTTTTAACTACCGGCTTAGCCTTAAGCGATTTAGCCACAGCCTTAATTTTAGGCTTGGGAGCAGAGGCCTTAGCCACAGAAACCTTCTTAGTTTTTATGACAGCTTTGATTTTAGGCTTAGTTATTTTTTTTACCGCAGTTTTTTCTTTTTTTACTTTGGGCATAATTACTCCATCCTATCTTAAAAAAATTATAATAGTTTTTTAGCTTCCGTAATAATTTTTTGAGCTTTCTTCTCTCCGATACCTTTAATCTTCATTAATCCTTCAGCCTTGGCTTCAACTATCCCACTGATGCTTTTAATCCCTGCACTTTTTAAGCTTTCGATAACCTTGGCGCCTAATCCGGAAAGGTCTTCTAAGGAAGCCCCTTCTTTTTTAGTTGTTTTTTTCGCTTCTTTTTTAACTTCTTTTTTAGTTGTTTTCTTAACTGCCTTTTTAGCTTTTTTATCTTTAGGTGCTTCCTCTTTAACTTCTCCGACTTTAGCCTCTGTTTTTCCACCAAGGGCTTCAGCGGCAATCATGCTCTTCGTGCGGATATCCAGTTCCCAACCCAGAAGCCTGGAAGCCAGGCGAACATTTTGTCCGTGTTTACCGATAGACAAAGAAAGCTGATCATCATCGACAATAACTTCAGCCTTCATTTTATCCCGATCCAATTTAATTTCGGCAACTTTAGCCGGAGAAAGAGCAGCCTTGATATATTCACGTACATCTTCATTAAAACGCACAATATCAATTTTTTCTCCCTGCAGTTCATTAACAATATTTCTTACCCGGTTGCCACGCATGCCAACGCAGGCTCCTACAGCATCCACTTTTTCATTCTTGGAATAGACCGATATCTTTGTCCGTTCCCCGGCCTGGCGCGATATCCCTCTGATCTCGACGATTCCTTCATAGATCTCAGGAACCTCAAGTTCAAATAATTCTTTAACCAGATTAAGATGTATGCGCGACAAAATAATCTGCGGGCCCTTGGTATCTTTTTTCACTTCAACAACATAAGCCCGGATCCTTTGGCCTTGCTTGAATTCCTCCTTAGGGGATTGTTCGCGCTTAAGCAGGATGCCTTCGGCTTTACCTAATAGATCAACGATCACATTGCCTTTTTCAAAACGGTAAACCGTTCCGCTGACAATCTCACCGACACGGCTTTGAAATTCAACAAAAATTACATCTTTCTCTGCTTCTCGCATTTTTTGGATAATCACCTGACGAGCGGTAGAAGCGGCGATACGGCCAAAATCAATATTGGTCACCTCTTCATTATTACGAAAAGCGTGAATTTGGCCGGTGGCACGGTCAATCTGCACCTTAAACTCCTCATCCGGCTTTAAATCAATTACTCTTTTAGCTGCGCTAAGCATCGCACTCTCCACAGCCTCAATCATAATTTCTTTTTTAATCCCTTTTTCACGTTCAATCTGTTCGATAATTGCAAGTAGTTCCTGACTCATTTTTTTCTCTCCAATTCCGCTTAGATTGCTAATTGTGCTTTGTTTATTTTAATCAACGGGATCTCTAAACTTTGACCCGAATTTTCAATAGTTACCCTATGCTCATCAACCTTATTGATTATCCCCTGCTGCTGTAATTTTCCGCCTGCTAAATCATTGAGAAAAAATACTACTTCTTTATTTATACAGCGCAGAAAATCTTTCTGCGTCTTAAGATTACGATCAAGTCCCGGGGAGCAAACCTCTAAAACATAATCACCGTCAATTATATTTTTCTCTTCCAAAAGACCTTTAAGCTGACGGTTGAATAAAGCGCATTCTCCTAAAGTGATACCGCCCTGCAGCCGGTCAACTAAAACCCTCAAAACCAACCGGTTGCCTTCATAACGGTAAATTAAATCAACGAATTCTACATTCTCTCTGCTTGCGCATTGAGAGCTTAATTCATTTAATTCTTTGATTAAAGTTTCCTTGATCAACGTTTTCCTTTTAAGAACCTGGCAGCGTATATCCAGCTGCTTTACGCAATTTATCGGCAAAATTAGGTTTAATATTAACCGGTTTAAGAACCGCAGAACCCTCATCAAAAACAAAAATATCCTGGATAGAATACTCTTTTGCCTTGACTACTTCGCTGATCTGGGTCACTCTTCTTGAGCCGTCAGAAAATCTAGATAAATAAACCACCAGGTCTACGGCCCCGATAATCTGCCGCCTGGCCACTTCACTTGACATATTGCTACTACCCATTAAAGTCAAAATTTCTAAACGGTCTAAAGCTTCTAGTGGAGAGCTGGCGTGCAGAGTAGTCATCGAGCCTTCATGGCCGGTATTCATCGCCTGGATCATCTCTAAAACCTCATCACCCCTTACCTCTCCGGCAATAATTCTATCCGGACGCATATGTAAAGCGTTCTTAAACAGATCCCGCATACTAATCTGGCCCTTACCCTCAATATTAAAAGGCCTGGTCTCCATCGGCACTGTATGCTTTTTTGAAATAATCAGCTCCCGGGTATCCTCAATTGTAACCAATCTTTCATTCTCCGGAATAAAATCAATTAAGGCGTTTAAAAAAGTAGTCTTGCCTGTTCCGGCTCCGCCTGAAATCAATATGCTTATTCTAGACTCAACCGCAGCTTTTAAGAATTGAGCAGCCGCAGGCGTAATACTGCCTAAATTAATCAGATCATCCATATGCAAAACCCGATAAGAAAATTTTCTAATCGTCAATAGCGGGCCGATCCGGGAAACCGGAGACCTAACGATATTCACCCGTGAGCCGTCATTAAGCCGGGCATCGACAAAAGGCTCAAACTCAGAAACTCTTCTGCCCATTGGCGAAATTATTTTTTCAATAAGATGCAAAATCTGGGCTTCGCTTTTAAAACTAACATCGGTAAGCTCTAGATTCCCTTTGCGTTCAATATAGATCTGTCCGGGGCCATTAACCATAATTTCGGTAACCTCCGGGTCTCTCAGAAAACCATCGATCGGGCCGCTTCCGATAAAATAAGAGATCACTTCACCCAAAACCTCATCCTGCTCCTGACGGTTAAGCGCAATCTTGCCCTCTTTTATAACCGCCTTAAAAGCTGATTCGACTATTCGCTTGAATTCAACGGAATTGCCTTGCGCAAAATCGAATTTAAATTCCTTCTCTCTTGCAGAAAGCTTACTAATTATATCGTCCTTTACTGCCTGTAAATGCGCATTCATCATCACTTGCCTTTCGTAAATTAAGCTAAAAATTTAGAGATAAATTTTACCAACTCTTCCTTTGGCACAAGTTGGGTTGATTTATCTTTACGGATCCTTAATTCTATATTTTTTTCTTCAATATTTTTTTTGCCGACCACAATGCTCAAAGGCAATCCGATCAGATCCGCATCTTTAAATTTTACTCCGGCGCGCTCATCACGATCATCAAGAAGACAGGAGAACCCGGCGGCATTTATCTGATTATAAAAATTCTGTGCTTCCTGCATGATCGCTTGATTTGTTACATCTAAAGGTAAAACCATGATCTGAAACGGAGCAACCTCGCCAGGCCAAGTAATTCCGTCAGCATCATTATTCTGTTCGATAATCGCCGAAACCAGGCGCGATACGCCGATACCGTAACAACCCATAACCACAGGCCGCAGCTCCCCTTTAGCATCAGAGAAATTCGCCTCAAGCGCCTGGCTGTATTTTGTACCCAATTTAAAAATATGGCCGACTTCAATGGTATTGATCTTGTCCATCTCAACCCGGCATTTAAAACAAGGGCTATCGCCCTCTTTGAAAGCTTTAGCTGTTTTACATTTCGGGCAGACTAATACGATATCTTCACCCAGCGGGGCTTCTGCCATAAATTCATGCGAAACCTTTCCTCCCATAACTCCGGAATCCGCATCGGTAATCAGGGTCTTTAAACCGCATCTTGAGAATATCCGTTTATACGCTTCATACATTAACTGATAATTCTTATCTAATCCTGCTTCATCTTGATCAAAGCTGTAGGCATCTTTCATAATAAACTCACAAGCCCTGATTAAGCCGAAACGCGGACGTATCTCATCGCGAAACTTCGTCTGGATCTGATATAAAACCAACGGCAGCTGCCGGTAAGTTGAACAATTATTCTTTACAAGATCCGTAATCACTTCCTCATGTGTCGGACCCAAACAAACATTCCTGCCGCGGCGATCCTTGAATTTAAACATTACCTCACCGATATCTTGATCCCGGCCGGTCTTCTGCCAGAGCTCTAAGGGATGTAAAGCCGGTAAAAGTAATTCACTAGCGCCACAAGCATTCATCTCCTGACGGATTATACTTTGGATTTTTTCTAAAACACGTAATCCCAATGGAAGATAAGTATAAGCACCAGCCATGAGCATCCGCGCGCATCCTGCACGCAATAATAATTGATGGCTCAACGACTCTGCTTCTTTGGGCGTTTCTTTTAATGTCGGTATAAAAGCTTTAGTCCAGAACATTCATTAATCCTTATTAAAAATATCTTTAGATAAAGCTACGCCTCTTTTGACAAAAAGCGGATAAAAATCCGGCTGGACCCCAGTGGCTTTAAAACGGCCGAAAACTTTGCCGCCTTCAATAACATTGGTAATCTCATAAACAAAAAGATCCTCTAAATTTACCCAGCCGTTTTTTAATCCGTTGACCTGAGTTATCCGGGTAATCTTGCGCGTTCCATCGGCAAGCTGATCCTGCTGAATAATCAAATGCAAACTCGATGCAATCTGGCGGTGGATAGCCTCTAAGGTTATCGGAACTCCGCTCATTAAGATCATTGTTTCCAGCCGATGCAGAACTTCATTGGGAGTATTAGCGTGAATAACTGAAAGCGCTCCGTTATGGCCTGAGCACATTGCCTGAAGCATATCCAGGGCTTCAGCGCTTCTGATTTCTCCTAAGATAATTCTCTGCGGTCGCATCCGCAGCGTATTACGAAAAAGATCCCTGATGGAAATCTCGCCCTTTCCTTCAATATTCGGCGGTTTACTTTCAAGCCTAACCACATGGTCTTGCGCTAAATGCAGTTCAGCCGTATCTTCAATGGTAATCGTACGCTCATCGTTTCCAATATAGCTGGAGAGCACTCCGACAGTGGTAGTTTTACCGCTTCCGGTAGCTCCGGCAAATATCATATTTATCTTGGCCTTAATACAAGCAATTAAAAAATCCGCCATTTTTCTATCCAAGGTCCCCAATTCAATAAGATCCTCGGCTTTAACAATCTTTCTCAAGAATTTACGAATAGTTATTGTCGGTCCGTCTAAAGCTAAAGGAGGAATAATAATATTAACTCGCGAACCATCAGGCAAGCAAACATCCGTATATGGAACCGTCTCATCCACTCTTCTTCTGGTAGGTGAGAGGATCTTCTGAATAACATACATCAGTTGCTGATCACTATCAAATTTCATATTCGATAATTCTTTTTTTCCGTGCTTTTCTACGTAGACATTATGCGTGCCGTTGATCATGATCTCGGTTACATCCGGATCCATCATTAATTTTTCGATCGGCCCAAATCCGGAGAATTCATCTACCAGCTCGTTGATGATATTATCTCTCTCCTGCTCTTTGAGCACGCCGCGCGGCTGGCTTAAGATCCCTTCAAGGATATTCCTGACTACCGAGGCAACTTCAGTCTTATTGCCAGCACTTTTAAACAAAATGTTACTATATTTGGAAATAAAATCTTCCCGAACCCTATTTTTTAGCGATTGTTGAGCCATGTTTTTTTCTCCTTGCTTTAATCTCCTCTAACAAAACCCGCGCCGAATCTTTTACCGATATCTTTTTAACAATTTTACCGCGTGAAAATAAAATTCCGTGGTTTTTTCCAAAAGCTATCCCTAAATCAGCCTCTTTTGCTTCCCCCGGGCCGTTAACTACACATCCCATTACCGCTACTTTCAGAGAATCTCCGGTTTGTTTATACTTTTCACCGGCCAATTTAGCTTCTAATTCTTTAACCACGTTGATTAAATCTACTTCGCAGCGTCCGCAAGTAGGACAACTGATTACTCCGACTGCCGGGTGAGATTTGCCTAAAGATTCCAAAATACACTCGGCTGCCCTTACCTCCTCTACCGGATTATCGGTAAGAGACACCCTCATTGTATCACCAATTCCCTCCAATAGCAAAGCCCCCAAGGCAATGCTCGATTTAATAATCCCGTTATAAGGGGATCCGGTTGCAGTAACTCCTAGATGCAAAGGGTAACTGCAGGCCTTAGCCATCAAACGATACGCCTCAACTGTATCTAAAACATTATTAGCTTTAAGCGAAATTACTATTTTATCAAATTTAAGCTTCTCGATCTTCCGGACGTAATTCATGCAAGAAGCAACCAATTTATCAGTTATTGAGGATTTTCTATTTCCCAAATCCTTTAGCGAACCGCTATTTAATCCGATACGTAAAGGAATACCTGCGGACTTTAACGCGCAAATAACCGCCTCGATCTGTTTAGGTTTATCGATATTCCCGGGATTTAATCTGATTTTATCAGCCCCATTTTCAATAGCGGAAATAGCCAGACGGTAATCGAAATGGATATCCGCCACTAAAGGAATCCTGGTTTTAGTCTTAATCTGCTTTAAAGCCGCTGCGTCGGAGAAATCTTTAACCGCCAGACGTACAATCTGACAACCTGCTGACTCCAACTGTTTAATCTGACGCACAGTGCGCTCAACATCAGAGGTTTTAATCTTCGTCATCGACTGAATCGCGATAGGATTTAGCCCCCCGATTGAGACTTTACCGATTTTTATAATTTTAGATTTTCTTCTTTTGATTTCCATATTACTTGGATACTAATTTTGAAATTTTATCCCCGTAAAGCCTGACGATATCATTGTAAGTAACAAATAAAGCCAGGCTAATAATCAGCGTAAAGCCGATATTATTAATTACTTCCTCTGCCTTAATGCCTAAGGCTTTTTTTCTTAATTTTTCCAACCCCAACAAAAACAGGTGCCCGCCGTCTAAAATCGGCAGCGGCAGAAGATTAAAGATCGCTAAACTTACACTTAATACGGCAATCAAATGCAGCACCGCAATTAATCCCAGCTTTGCCGCATTCGAAGTAATAAAAAATATCCCCAACGGCCCGGTCATCGAATCGCGCATCGACATCTTTCCGCTGGCCAGCATCCATAACCCCTTATAAGTCATAACCGTCAGATTAATAGTTTTACGGGCTCCGAGCAATGCCGACTCAAAAAAACCGTGCCTGACTTCAACGACTTCATCAAAGGGAGAAATACCGATAATCCCTAAAGCGCGCTTCTCCCCCAATTGACTATCCACAACCTTTTCCTTAATCAGAACTTTAAATTTCAATACTTTAGCGTCGCGCAAAACATCCAGGTCAACGCTTGACTTTATTTTTCTTTCGCGGATCTGACGCTGTAGCTCTTCCCAAAAATTAACCTTATTCCCATCTACGGCAACAATAGAATCACCGACCTGTAAACCTGCGTCTTTGGCTCCGTAACCATCCATTAAGCCACCGACTTTAGAAGTCAAGCTTGGATAACCGATAAAAAGGATCAGCCAAAAAAATAAAAACCCGAGGATATAATTTAGCAGCGGGCCGAAAAAAATAATCTGAAACCGCCTGCCGCATGGTTTAGATAGATATTCATCAGGCAAGCCTTTATATTCTGCCTGACTGTCTCCGGCCATCTTAACATAGCCGCCTAAAGGAATGAGGCTTAAGCTATACTCCGTATCCCCCTTTTTCTTCTTTAAAATCTGCGGCCCGAAACCTAGCGAGAATTGTTCAACGCGCACTCCGTTCTTACGGGCAGCGATAAAATGGCCGAACTCATGTACGATAATCAGTAAACTTAAAATTAAGACAAAAATAATTATAGCAATCATATTTTAATTAATCCTCCAAGCCCCACGTTTGGCTTCTTCCCTAGCCCAGCGGTCGCAAGCGAAAATATCCGCCAGCCCCGGGTTAGTGATTTTGGCGTGAGCGCGCATTACCTTTTCCACAATTTTAGGAATCGTTAAAAAATTTATTTTTCCGTTTAAAAAAAAGTTTACGCTTTCTTCATTGGCCGCATTCAATACCGCAGGCATCGAACCCAATTCCTGTGCTGCCTGATTTGCCAACCTAAGACAAGGAAATTTTTTTAAATCAGGTTTTTCAAAATGAAGCTTGCCTAAACGGTAGAAATCAACTCCTCCGAGTTTACAGCTCAGACGCTCAGGAAAGGATAAGGCGTATTGAATAGGAATGCGCATATCCGTAACCGAAAGTTGCGCCATTGTCACTCCGTCATTAAATTCAACCATAGAATGGATCAAAGCCTCCGGATGAATTAATATTTTTATTTTTCCCGCTTCCAAATTAAATAAGAACATTGCCTCCAGCAACTCCAAGCCCTTGTTCATCAGAGTTGCCGAATCTACCGTAATTTTTTTGCCCATCTTCCAGCGGGGATGCCGCAATACTCTGGCGATGGTTACATCTTTAAATTTATTAACGGCTAATTTCCTTAAAGGGCCGCCGGAGGCAGTCAAATATACCTGCCTGACATTATGCGCATCCAACCCCCCCAAGCTCTGCCAGATCGCCGACTGCTCGCTGTCAACCGGTAAAATATTAACTTTATATTTCTTGGCCAAACGCATAACAATCGGCCCGGCCATAACCAAGGCTTCTTTATTCGCTAAGGCAATATCTTTGCCCGCCTTAATCGCGCTAATCAATGGACCGAGCGCAGCTGAACCGCTAATCGCAAACATTATCTGCTGAATTTCCTTATCTTTGACCAATTCATCCAGGCCTTCATCGCCAGAAAGCACTTTTGTCAAAGACCCAATATCGGCTTTTAGCTTAAAAGCTGCACAACTATCTCTTACACATACCAACCGCGGTTTAAACTCTTTGATCTGCTGCTTTAAGGTAACAATATCTGAATTAACACTTAGAGCTACAACCTTAAACTGCCTGGGCATACTCCTGGCTACCGCAAGCGTACTTTGGCCAATTGAACCACTGGAACCTAAAACCGCAATTCTTTTCATTATTTTATAATCGAGCTCAAATAAAAATAAAATACCGGGGCAGAAAATAAAAGGCTGTCGATCTCATCTAATACGCCTCCCATGCCCGGGAAAATACTGCCTGAATCTTTAACCTGACAATCTCTTTTAAGCAAAGACTCTGAAAGATCCCCTAATTGCCCAAGTATAGATAAACCGATTGCAATCATCAACAACTGGATATAACTAAAAGGCAAAAAAGATTTGCAGAAAAACGCCCCTAAAATGCTAAACAGCAAACCGCCAATTGAACCTTCCAGCGTTTTCTTCGGGCTGATCCGCAGAAGCAAGGGGTGCTTGCCCCATTTGCTTCCGATTAAAAAAGCTCCGATATCCCCCAATTTAGTAATCAACAACAGGGCCACAAGATACCCTAGGCCGCCGGGTAAATACCTTATTTTAATAATAAAACTAAAAAACCAGGAAACATAAAGGATACCGAAAAGCGTGGTAGAGATATCTACAATTACTCCCTGGTTATCCCGCCGCTTAAACTGCATAAGGATAAGAAAAAATAAAGCCAAAACAATAAAAAGCAGCTCCCAGTTTTTTGTCGGCTCAAACCGCAACATAATCGACAAAGGAATAATCGTGCCCATTCCGATTCCGAAATATTTATAGATCTTGATCCCCTTATTTTCAATCATCACAAAATATTCATAAAGCCCGCCGATGATAAAAAGTGTGGCCATCAGCGCACATAGCCAATCTAGGAAAATCACCCCTGCTATAATGCCGATGAGCACTGTGGCGCTAATTATTCTTTTGATCAACATCTAGGCCTCCGAATCTTCGTTTACGTTTTTGATATTCGCAGATTGCTTCTTTTAATTCATTTATTCCGAAATCCGGCCAGTAAATAGGCGTAAAATAAAATTCAGCGTAAGAAAGCTGCCAAAGCAGGAAATTACTGATGCGCATCTCATTGCTGGTGCGGATCAGTAGATCCGGATCCCCGATATCAGCAGTATAAAGGTAACGGCTGAATTTTTCTTCATTCAGGCTCTGCGGCTCAATTCTGCCTGCTGATACATCCTTGGCGAATTCCCGGGCACCATCGACAATTTCCTGCCTGCCTCCGTAATTTAAAGCCAAAACAAAATTTAAACCGGTATTGCCTTTAGTCTTCTCCTGCGCCTTCTTTATTTTTAACTGCAGATATTTAGGGATCGGATCCTTACGGCCAATAACTAAAAAACGGATATTATTTTTATGCAGCTGGCCGATCTCGCCTGACAAAAAATTATCCAGATAACGCATTAAAACAGAGACTTCGCTTTTAGGCCTGCTCCAGTTCTCGGTGGAAAAAGCAAAAAAAGTGACCGTGCGTATCCCCAGGTCATAAGCGCCCCGGATAATCTCCCTAACCCTCTCAATACCCTCTTTATGCCCGGCGGTACGCGCCCGGCCTCTTTCCTTGGCCCAGCGCCCGTTACCATCCATAATAAAAGCTACATGTTGAGGGATTTTATGATTATCCGGCATCTGCTGATTACTGATGGTGCTGATAATTTATATTAGGAAAGAGGTTATCTTTATATTCAATATCCGAGAGCCACGGTTCATCAATATGATTAGATTTAATATCTTCATAAAGGCGGTTAAACCTTAGAAGATGATCTTTGGTCCGGCGGACTGCATAGCTGGTATGGGTCCCGGTGCCTAAGATAAAACCCCAATCCGAGCTTTGCGCCAGAAGCAGCTCACGCAATGCCTGATTTAATGCCCGCAGCTGCAAGCCTCCGCTATGAGGAAAACTTTTGACTAGCTCGGTCATCCGGGCGGAAGCCACATGCAAGTGACGGTAGATCCAGTCATTGGTCCCCTGCAGCCACATCTCTGCATACCCCTTATAACCCCAGCTGGAAAACGACGGAGTAATCACCTGATTGCGCGGATTCTGCTCTAAATATTCAGAAGGAGTTATCATGCGGATAGACTGCTGATCGCAGGCAACTTTACGGAATAAAAAATCCAGCCATATGGGGCCTTCATACCACCAATGCCCGAAAAGTTCGGCATCATAAGGAGAAACAATAATCGGAGGCTTACCCATAAGATTATTTAAATAATCCGCTTGCTTCTGACGGTTAAACATAAAATTACCGGCATGCTCGGCTGCCCTCTCCCTGGCCCACTCCGGAACATAGGGTTCTTTGTGATTATTTGAGCCGGTGATACGATAATATTTTATGCCGGTATTGATCCGCACCCCGTCGGGATGGATATAAGGCTTGATATAATCAAACTCCAGATCAAAACCAACATCCCGGTAAAATTCCCGGTAATTATAATCACCGGGATAGCCTTCAATGGAAGACCAGACCTGTTTTGAAGATTCCAGGTCCCGGCCAAAAGCAGCAACTCCTGTGCCTTTACAATAAACCGGAGCAAATACTCCGTATTTAGGACGCGGTGTTCCATGCAAAATGCCGTGAGAGTCAGTAAAAAAATAACTGATTCCGGCTTCTTTTAATATTTCATCATGGCCGGGACAAAAACCGCATTCCGGCAGCCAAATACCTTTAGGCCTTCTTCCTAAAACACTTTCATAATGATCCGCGGCTACTTTTACCTGCGCGCGTACCGATTCCCGGCAGACATCCATCAGAGGAAAAAATCCGTGAGTTGCTCCGCAGGTAATTATTTCTAATTTCCCTAAATCCTGAAATTTTTTAAAAGCATAAACCAGATTGCAATTATATTTCAGAAAAATATCCCGGGCATGTGAAAATCTATCAAAATACATTTGAGCCAAGCTTCTAAAATCATGGTGCCATTTGGTCCTTTCCATTTCTTTCTGAGATAATTCAATAAGCCGATTGATATGTTTTAAATAACGCTCTTCTAAAAGAGGATCCGCAAGCATAGAAATAAGCGTCGGGCTTAAGGTCATGGTAATACGAAAATCTATCCCGTCATTAACCAGGCCCTCAAAAACAGAAAGCAGCGGCACATAGGTTTCGGTGATTGCTTCATAAAGCCAATCCTCCTCCAAAAAATTTTCATGCTCCGGATGGCGCACGAAAGGCAGATGGCCGTGTAAAACTAAACAAAGGTAACCTTTAGTCATATTTTATTTGGTTTCTCGAATTACGATTGGGGTGACCGTACGGTTTTCCAATTTATCCGCAGATGTTGCCTTAACCGGAATTACCTGTTTTCCGTCAGGAAGATAATAACGCAAGGTAAAGGTACCGTCCTGTCTTAACTTAACCGGCACTCCCTGTACAGTTACTGAAGCATCCGGTTCGGTAGCTCCGTAAACAATTAATTCACAATCAACTTTTAACCAGAAATTTCTTTCTTTGATCTCTTTTTTTACCGGACTGGAGGATATTCCTGAGCTAAACAGCCCTTGTTTTATACGCTCCTGCCAGGCACCTCCAACCGGTGAGCTTTTACCTAAACCAAAGCCCATTCCATAAAGCCTGGCAAACAAATCATCGGGGATCATCCATTCTTCATCCGTAATCCATGACGGGCCATCAAGAGGAGTCTGTACAACATTAGAGCGGATTATCGTAATAAAGGATCCATCGGTTAACATCAACCCTAAATCCACGCACCAGGAGCGGCCGGGGCCGTCGGTATTAATATACCAGCTACTGGCAAAATCATTGATTACAATATCAAAGAAACGATTAGCGTTAGAGCCGTTGAATATAATACTGGTGACATCATAAACTCTTAAAACTCTCCTGGCTCCATGAAACCGATCACCCAAATTAACCCTTAATCTCTCCGTAGTTTGGTTTCTAACCTCCCAATATGCATGCAGCCAATGAGGGTCACGAACTTGCAAAACAATTTTATCCACATCATAAGAAGAAAGAAGCTCCTGCGGCATAGAACGATCAGGCGAAACATTCTGCGCATGGAAAAACTTTGTATTGGCAATCGCTGTTTCTTGAAACCCGAAAGCATCTTTTTGTGCATCGGCAGTTACGGCTTTTGCAGGTTTTAATTTTTTCTTTAATTTTAATTTGGAATTTACTTTAGAGATAACCTTGCTCAGCGCTTCTTTAGATTTCTTAAATATTCTCTTCATTCTCCCTGCCCCCCTTTCCAATAAAAAAGGGGATAATCTCCCCCTTTTAGAAAAAAACACGCTTGATGCTCTTCTGTGGCCTCCCTCTATTTCATTTTTTAAATTTCTTTGATTCTGCCACAGCTTTCTTTAAATTCTCTTCCAGAGCTTCTTTGAGTTTGCTTTCTTTTTGCAACTCCTCCTTAAGGCTCTGGTTAACTAGCTGATTCTGAATTATAGTTTTCTTGGCCGCCTCAAGCTCATCATTTAATTCCTGCGCCTCTTTTTCCTTAGCCTTAGCTTTTTCTTCTAAAGCTGACTTCTCCTGGGAAAACTTACTCATACTTTCTTCAAGAGCAAGCCGTGAAGCCATTTCTTGCTCACGGGCTTTTTTCTGACGCAGCGCCCCATTACAAGAACTAAGTGTTCCGAAAAAAAACACTGCCGTTAATACCGCTAAAATTATTACCAGACGATTTTTTAAAGCCTCACCCATCTTAAATTCCATGCTTATTTAAGATTTCCCTCAAAATCCGATTCAGAGGAGGCGGCAGAATTTCCTTTAACTTTTTTAACATTCGGTAATATAACAATCTCAACCCTGCGATTCTGCTTACGGCCATCTTTAGTCTCATTAGAAGCAACCGGCTGATACTCGCCATAACCAATTGCAGAAAGACGCTCAGGAGAGATACCCTGATCTGTAGCTAAATAATGCACAACGCTCAATGCCCTGGCGCTAGAAAGCTCCCAATTCGACTTCCAGTTTGAACGCGTAATCGGAACATTATCCGTATGGCCTTCAATACCTACATTAAATTGCACCATATTATCTTTTAATACCGAGGAGACTTTATCCAATAAGGGATAAGCCTCGGACTTAATTTTGGCTTTTCCGGAATCAAACAAAAGATCTCCGACCACGGTGATCACCAGGCCTTTTTCCATCATCTGGAGCTTGATCTGCTTATCGTTTATCTCCCGGCCAAGCTTCTGTTCAAGTAAGCTCTTGGAGCGGGAAAGCTCATCCAGTTGAGCAGTCAATTCATCGATCCTTTGAGCATCGGAACGCCTGCCTTTTTGAAAAATAAAAGTACAACCGGCTAAGCTAAAAATTAAGAATAAAATTAAAGCGGTTTTAAAAAAATGGTTTTTCATCTGTCCTCTCCTTGGCTGGGTAACCTGTTTTATTTGAAATATCAATATAACATACCTGATTTTCTTAGTCAAGTGTTTTGTCCTGCAAGTACTTATATAAAAATAGTATCTTTTCTGGAAGAGCCTACGGAGACCATGGTTATTTTGGCTTTAAGCAGTTTTTGCAGCTCCAAAAGATAAGCTTTGGCATTGGGATGCAGTTCTTTAAATGATCGGGGTTTGCTATTTTGATTCGGCCAACCCGGCATTTCTTTATAAACCGGAACCGCCTTGCTCAAAACTTCAAAATCACAAGGAAACTCCTTAATCAACTTACCCCTATATTTATAAGCAATACAAATTTTTAGCTTATCTAAACCATCAAGCACATCCATTTTCATGATTGCCAATTCTTGGATACCATTAAGCATCACGGATTCTCTGGCAATGATTGCATCAAACCAACCGCATCTGCGGGGACGGCCGGTTGTCGAACCGAATTCATTCCCTTTATCGCGCATAAAATTGCCGAAATCCTTTGCAAACTCCGTAGGAAACGGGCCTTCTCCGACACGAGTGGTATAGGCCTTACAAACTCCGATAACTTTATTAATTTTTACCGGAGATATTCCTGTACCGATACATGAGCCACCGCTGGTTGTAGAAGATGAGGTAACAAAGGGATAGGTCCCGAAGTCAATATCTAAAAAAGTACCTTGAGCACCTTCTAATAAAATATCCGCCTTATTTTCAGTTGCTTTATTTAATAAAGCCGAGGTATTGCAGATATAAGATGCAAAGAGCCTGCCATAATCAAGATACTGGCGGTATATTTTCTGGAAGCTAAAACCCGGATGCTGATAAACTTTTTTAAAAATCTCATTTTTTTCCTTAAGATTATCCTTAAGTTTATCTCTAAAAACCCCGGGGTTCAATAGATCAATCATGCGGATGCCGCAGCGATTAATCTTATCGGCATAACAGGGGCCGATACCCCGGCCGGTAGTGCCGATTTTATTTTTCCTTTTTTTCTCACGCAGCTGGTCTAAATTTTTATGATACGGCATAATTACATGCGCCAGTGAGGAGATCTTAAAACGCCTGCTGAAATCAATACCATTTTTACGCAAGCTATCCAGCTCCTGCAAAAGAACCTGCGGATCAATCACTACTCCGTTGCCGATACAGCAGATTTTTCCGGGATGCAATATCCCCGAAGGAATAAGATGGAAAATATACTCCTGCTTACCTACAACGACAGTGTGGCCGGCATTATTGCCGCCCTGATAACGCACGATATAATCTACTTTTTTAGAGAGGATATCGATCACCTTGCCTTTACCTTCATCCCCCCATTGCATTCCGACTAAAACAATATTCATTTTTATCCTTTACGGTGTCATGGTAAATATCTTATGCGCAATATCCGGATATTTAGCGATAAAATTCAACTCATCGTCAACCAGAGGTTTCTGATTATGCACATTGGCATATCTAACCAGCTCTAAAATTTTCGTAGCCTCCTGATCATCTTTAAAAACCACCTCTAATTTTTCATAAACATTGCGGAAACCTTTGATCCCGGAATATTCACCGGCAGTAATATTTCTGCCGGTTTCGATAATTTCAGGTTCTCCGCGGCCTAATCCTTCATAATCATAAAGCTCATAATTGCGCCGGTCCTTGAGCGCTCCGTCGGCATGGATCCCGGATTCATGGGCAAAAGCATTTGCCCCAATACCCGGCTGATTTATGGGAATCGGCACTCCGAAAGCATATGAGGCATATTTACAGATCTTCCAAGCCATCTTTAAGTTTAAATCCTGGTCCAATTGATACCCTTGCATCCCCTGGCCGTATTTAATTGCCAATATTACGGAAACTAAATCCGCATTCCCTGCCCGTTCACCCATGCCGTTTACGCAGGTATTAATATAGGAATCTACTCCGGCATCACTTGCCGCTTTTGCCCCGGCAACGGAATTAGCGATCACCAGGCCCAAATCATTATGGCAGTGTACTTCAATAGGTAATTTTACTGCTTCAGCTAGCAATTTTATCCTTTCATAAATACTAAAAGGAGTATCGCATCCTAAAGTATCGCAGTAGCGGATTCTTTTAGCACCTGCTTCTTTTGCCTTAAGGGCAAATTCGATTAAATAATCTAAATTCGTACGCGAGGCATCTTCCGCGTTTACCCCCACGGATTCTACCCCTAATTTTATAGCCTCATGCGTAGCCTCTTGCATTTCCTTAATTACCGACTGATGATCAAGTTTACCTTTGAATTTATGAAGTATCATCTGATCGCTGGTAGAGATAGAAAGATTCAGGTATTTCAAATCCGGAACCAGCTTAAACGCAGTTTTCACATCACCTTTTGTGGCGCGCAGCCAACCGCTCAGCCTAATCCGCGAAAATGCTTTTAATTTAACCAATTCAAGGTTGGCGTTGAGATAATTAGTTTCATGATGAGTAAGCGGAAACCCGAACTCAGACTGAAAGATACCCATCTGATCAAGATACCAGTTGATCATGGTTTTCTGCAGCTTGGAAAGGCAGATCCGGGAGGTCTGCACTCCGTCCCGGTTAGTTACATCTAACAGATAGATTGTCGGTTTCTTTGCCATATTTTCACCTCTTTAATATTTTTTTAAGCTCTTCTTTTTGAGGAACGCCTCTGGAAGAAAAAATCTCCCGGTTATCTAAAAGATACGCCGGTCCAAACATAATCTTTAGTTCATTACTCAAACTGATATTCTCTCTAAGTAAATTTATTCCCTCCTGGCCTCTGGCGCAACTTTTTAACTTATCCTGATCAACGCCGCCAAGACAGTCTTCCCAATAAGAACTATTAATATTCCTGGCACGGCAGGTTAAATAGCTCCAAAATTCTTGCGGATAATATTTCTGAATACACGCGGCGCGCAAATACTCCTCAACCTCAAGCTTGCCACCTTTGGCGCTAAAGCCATCATTGGTTTCCTGGGCCAGAAAATGTAACCCGGGCTTAAACTCTTCTGTAACTGCCAATAGCTGCGCAGCATCTTTATCAAATAAGCTCAAAAATAAATCTAAGTTCCCCGGCTTGATTTTTCGTTCGGGAAAATAAGCCAGGCCGCCTATTTGCGGCTTAAGCACATAAGCATCTGCAACTTGTAAAAAATCATTTTTCATAGCTGAAAATTTTTCTTCTTTTTCAATCTCTTTGCCAAAAATATAGGCCGGCAGTCCGGGAAGCGACAATTTTGCTATCCGGCTTTTCGCCTTTTGGTCGGGATAATAAAGATACTTGATCGCCAAACCGGGAAATTTTTTCTTTAACGAATCTATGACCGGCTGTTCATCGCATACAGCACAATCCTTGGCTGTGATAATCAGCAGGTCCACCTTGTTTAGCGCTTTGAATGAGCAGCGTGATTTTAGCGTTCCCGGATTCTGACAGCTTCCTACGCTGCCATCTTTTCTGCAATTACTATCAGTATAACAGCGGGGTAAAATCGCGCTAATTACGGCATCGTCGGGAATTTCATCCGACAGGGGTAATTCTTCGATTTTACAATCGATAAGTTTTCCGTCTTTGACTTCCAGGGTTAATTTTCCCAGCTTGCGCCCCTGCCAAAACGGGCGCAGAAGAAAAGTATTATCAACCTTAGTCAGCGAATCCTCCTTCAAAGGATTTTGCCCGGTAAAAAGTACGTCAATCCCATTAACTTCAGAGATCAACTTCAGATCTTTTTGCTCTCCTAAAGTACTTAAAAGAACGATTATTTGAACGTTTTCTTTTTTTAAACTTTTAATTAATTCGTCAATTTTTTTAGGCTCACTGATTTTTAATCCTTCGGTTTTCTGCTGAGCCTCTAAGTCGGTTAATCCGATAATACCTACTTTCACCCCCTGGCTATCTTTAATTATATACGCAGATACTTTATCCGCACCTAAATTAGCGCTAAGATATGCCGGTCCGGTTTTTTTAGCATTTTTTAAGAAAAAATCCTTACCGAAATTAAATTCATCGGAACCAATACCAACGGCATCATAATGCATCAGCTCCATAGACTTAAAGTTAATTTCCGAACGCTGCATATCGAGCTGGGTACTTTGAGTATATTCGTCCATCAACCCACCGGCGCTAAAATTACCGCAATCTAAGAGCAGAAGCTGAGGATCTTTTTTTCTTAGTTGTTTAATCAGGGTAGCTCTGCGCGCCACTCCCCCATCCTGGCGGATAGGACAGCTGCAGGGATAAAGCATCGCATGGGTCTGGCCGGTATAAAGAATAGTTACATTCTCTGCGCGCAAGCTTTGAGCCGGCAGAAAGAATAGGCTAATAATAAATAATATAATTTTAATTTTTTTCAAGTTCTGATCACCTTTACCGTTAGAATATTTTCTAATTTTTTAATTTTCTCCTGGATCTCAGGAGTAACCTGATTATCTACGCTCCAAACGCTGATTGCTTTATCGCCGGGTTGATTACGGCCTAAAGCCATCGCAGCAATGTTGATGTTATTTTTGCCCATCAATGTTCCCAGGTTACCAATTAAGCCCGATTTATCCAGGTTGCGAATAAAGATCATTTCTCCAACCGGATATAAATCCAGATAATAATCGTCAATTTTAACAATCCTGGGCTGCTTATTACCGGAGAGCGTCCCCAGGATAGATTTAGTTTCTTGATCTGTTTTGATCTCTAACTGAATAAGATTCACAAATTCACCTTCCTGGCCGGATTTTGATTCCAGCAACTTAATCCCTCTTTCTTTAAGTAAAGATATCCCGTTAACAAAATTAACCCTTTCCTTTAATATCGGGGTCAATAACCCTTTAACTAAAGACATAGTCACCGGGCTTAAATCATAATTCGTAATCTGGCCGCTGTAACTTATAACTAGCTCCTGGAATCTGCCTTCTACTAATTGCGCAGCAAACATCCCTAATTTTTCTCCTAAACTAATATACGGATTAAGAATTTTGCAGGCCTCGGCATCTAAGCAGGGGTAATTCGCGGCATTACGGATCCCTCTTCCTAATAAAGCATCGCGCACAATTTCAGCAACCTCAATAGCTACATTGACCTGTGCTTCTTCGGTAGATGCACCCAAATGCGGAGTAGTAATCACATTATCCAGTTTTAAAAGCTGGCTGTCTGCGGCAAGCGGTTCATTTTCAAAAACATCCATGGCTGCCCCGATCACTTTACCCTCAGCTACCGCCTTGGCTAAAGCAGCCTCGTCGATGATTCCGCCACGCGCGCAGTTTATGATCCGCACTCCTTTTTTCATCATACCGAATTCTTTATCCGAAATCATGTGCCTGGTTTCATCGGTTAAAGGAGTGTGTACGGTAATATAATCGGATTCCTCTAAAATCTTTTTTAATTCCGCAATCTCAACACCAATACTCTCGGCTACCTTTGCGGACAAAAAAGGATCAAAAGCTCTAACCTTCATCCCGAATGATTGGGCCCGCTTGGCAACCTCTGAGCCGATCCTTCCGAAACCAACGATACCTAAAACTTTATTATATAATTCCACACCCATAAATTTAGAACGCTTCCATTCCCCTTTCTTCATTGAGGAATTCGCCTGGGCGATATTTCTAGACAACGCCAAAATCATACTAAAAGTATGTTCCGCAGTAGAAATAGTATTGCCCGACGGAGTATTCATGACGATAATGCCATGCTGAGTGGCTGCTGCTAAATCGACGTTATCCAGGCCAACGCCTGCGCGTCCGATAACCTTCAATTTCTTAGCTGCCTGGATAATTTCCTTGGTCACTTTAGTTGCGCTGCGCACAACCAAACCATCATAATCCTTGATGATCTCTTTTAAAGCATCCGGCTTCAGATCTGTTTTTACATCAACGGTTAATTCTTTGGAGTCCTTAAATACTTTAAGCCCCTCTTCACTCAATACGTCACTGACTAAAACTCTAATCATTTTAATTATTCTCCTTCTTTAAGAATATCTCTTCAGCTGCCGATACACCTGCACCTAAAGTAAACTTATAACCCATCTGAGTAAGCACTTTCTCCAAACAAGCCAGACCGGTAATAATATCGCTTTCGGCAATATAACCCATGTGGGCGATACGAAAAATTTTCCCTTTAAGCTCGGCTTGGCCTCCGGCAATAGTTACTCCGTAAGTATCACGCATGGTTTTAACCAGCTTTTCACCGTCCAGACCAGCAGGTACTTTTACTGCCGAAACTGCATCTGAGGCAGCAGTTGGGGCAAATAATTCCAGGCCTAAGGCTCCAGACGCAGCGCGAGTTGCATCCGCCATTATTTTATGGCGCTTAAAAATATACTCTAATCCGTCCTTTTGCATAATTTTTAACGCCTCATTCAAAGCATCAATTAAAGTAATCGATGAGGTAAACGGGGTATCATTTTTATCTGCGGCTTTTTTAGCTTTTCTTAAATCTAAATAATAACGCCCGCCCTTTGATGCTTCGACTAATTTCCAGGCTTTTGGGCCAACTGAAATAAAACCTAACCCCGGAGGCAACATTAATCCTTTTTGGGATCCGGCCACAACCACATCAACCCCCCAGGCATCTGTTTTTATATCGACAGCTCCCAGGCCGCTGATGGCATCGACAACCAGCACCGCGGGAGTTTCTTTAACTACCGCTGCAATGGCTTGAATATCATTATCCACTCCGGTTGAAGTTTCGCAAAGAGTAACAAATACCGCTTTTATCTGCGGATTAGCTTTTAATCTTTTGCCTATCTCTTGCGGGCTAACCGCTTTACCCCATTCTACATCGATAATTTCAGTATTAATTCCGTAGGCTTTAGCAATCTCCGTCCATCTTTCTCCGAATTTTCCTCCTTGCACCACTAAAGCAATATCCCCGGCTGAAAGTAGATTAATTACCGCTGCCTCCATTGCCCCGGTTCCTGAAGAAGAAATAATAAAAACGTCATTGGCCGTCTGAAAAACCCATTTTAATCCTGAGCTCACTTCTTTTAAGATCGCCTGAAATTGCGGGGTACGATGATGAATAATCGGTTTGGCCATCGCCAGGCTTATTTGCGGCGGTAAAGGTGTGGGCCCCGGAGTCAATAAATATTCTTTTCTCATTTTTTCTTTCTCCTAAAAATAGATTGTTTAATTTATTTCTTTTTGGTTCCCGGTAAGATGACCTCGTCAATCAAACCATAATCCTTAGATTCCTGGGCGGACATAAAATAATCCCGGTCAGTATCCTTTTGTATTTTCTCTAAGGATTGGCCGGTGTGCAACACTAAGATCTCATTGATCCGATCGCGTAATTTTAAAATCTCTTTGGCCTGAATCGAGATATCGGCAGCAGCTCCCTGTACTCCTCCCCAGGGCTGATGGATCATTACCCGGGAATTAGGAAGCACAAAACGTTTTCCTTTAGTGCCGGCCGACAATAAAAGCGCACCCATACTGGCCGCCTGGCCTACACAGAAAGTAGCGACATCGCATTTTATAAATTGGATCGTATCATAAATCGCCAGGCCCGCAGTAACTGAACCACCGGGAGAATTGATATAAACACTAATCTCCTTATCCTTATCTTCCATTTGTAAAAAAAGCAACTGCGCAATTACTAAATTTGCCACATAATCATCAATCGGAGTCCCGATAAACAAAATACGGTCCTTAAGAAGTCGTGAATAAATATCATAGGCACGCTCAAAACCCCGGAGAGTCTGCTCAATGACCATGGGAACAAATGTCTGCATTTTCGTATTCATCTTATCCTCCTCCATTTTTTATGAAGTTACCTGCGCTACCTAGAGCACACCCGCGCAACTCCTCTAGGCGCGGGGTGTGTAACTACATTATTTTTCTAACTGCCAATCTGCTTCTTTTAATAAAAATTCCATGACCTTGCGCGGCAGATGATCATCAATAGAAATATTCTCTTTTTTAGCTATCTGGGATAAGATCAAATAAATCTTAACCTGTTTCTTAGCATCGGGAGTAATGCCGTCTAAAAGTAATTTCTCCTGTTCGTCAATCTTATCCCGAGGCAGGCCCTTCATGGCTAAATCAATTTTGGTTTGTCTGAGCATATCCTGAATCTGACGGTCAACTAGCCCCTGGGGAAGCTTAAACTCTAAACCCCTAGTTATCCCTTCAATCAATCCATTCTCGATACGCGCGCGCTCCTGATTCTCTTTACTGATAAAGATCTGACGCTCTATTGCTTTTTCCAGTTCAGTAAGGTTAGGATATCCCAGAGAACGGCTGAATTTATCATCTAAACTTTCAGCCTTACGCGACTCCTTAATAGAATCAATCTGCCGTTTTACTTCATCGGGAGAAACTGAAACTGTTTTAAAATTTATCTTTATCCCTTTATAATTTTTAACCGCAATCTCGGGGGTTATCTCGACCACCGCCTTAAAAGAAAGATTACTGCGGTCAAGCTTGACCTCAGTTATCTGGGGTAATTCAATCACATCAAGCTTCTCTAAAGCAATCGCCTGATTATAAACATCCGGAACCAGTTCTTTTATAACCTGTTCATGCACAGCTGCTGCATAATGCTTTTCCAACATATCTCTGGGAGCCTTGCCCGGCCGGAACCCCGGGACTTTTGCCTCTTTTGCAATTTGTGCAAAAACCTCCTCAAATTTATTTTTTACCTGTTCTCCGACTACCGCTATATTAATTTCACATTTTGTTCCATCCAACTTCTTTACTTCAGTTTTCATCTATTCCCTTTCTTACATTCTAAACTTTTCACCCAAATAAACCTGACGCGCTTGAGGATCATTGATCAGTTCGTGAGCCGTACCCGAGATAAGAATTTCCCCGTCTGAAATTAAATATGCCCGGTCGGTTATCGCCAGTGTTTCGCGAACGTTATGATCAGTTAATAAAATTCCTAAACCTTTTGCTTTTAATTCCTTAATAATTTCCTGAGCTTCGTTAACGACGATCGGGTCAATCCCCGAAAATGGCTCATCTAAAAGTATAAATGAAGGATTAGTTACCAGGGCCCGGGTAATCTCCAGGCGCCTTCTTTCCCCGCCGCTTAAAGTATATGCTTTATGCTTAGCTAAATGCGCAATATTCAACTCCTCAAGCAAAGAGACAAGCCTGCGCTTGCGCTCCGGACGGCTGATCGGTAAAGTTTCCAGGATCGCCTTTATGTTTTCTTCAACCGTCAGCTTACGGAATATTGAGGCTTCCTGAGAAAGATACCCAATACCAAAATGCGCGCGCTCATGAATTGGCAGATTAGTAATATCATGATTATCAAAAACAATTTTTCCGCGATTCGGAGGGACAATTCCTACGATCATATAAAAGGTTGTGGTCTTACCGGCACCATTAGGCCCCAGCAGCCCAACGATCTCCCCGCGCTTAACCGTAATATTCACTCCCTTGACTACTTGACGGCCGTCATAAGTTTTAGCCAGTCCCTTAGTTTCCAAAAGCCGCATTCATATTCTCCGTTTGATAGATAATTATTTGAGGCCTACCGGTTAAAATCATCTTCTTATCCAAAGCTGTATAAATAGCTTCCTGACTATAAGAAATATTCTCTCCGCGTAATATACGGACATTTCCTAAAGCAATAATCTTGTTAATCGAACTGGACAAAACTTGTGAGCCCTGATCCTGCTTCTCAGCTTCCTGCTTAGGAGAAAAATAAACCTGCATTTTATCGCTGTAGATTGTAAGATCCGATTTCTCTACTTTAACATTATTATTAAATACAGCAATATTTTTTTCATAATCAACATCTAACGGCCCATCACAAGTAATGATAATTCTTTCTTTTTTATTATCCTGCAGATCCTTGGGCTTAATATCTAAACGTACATCTTTTTGGAGCACAACCTGTTTTAGCCCGGTCTGGCCCTTGGCTCCCTGCCCAGAAAGATTCATATCTGAGCGGTCCAAATTAATTTTATCCAAAGTGCTGACGATCTGCTGCTTACGGTCCCAATCAAGAGAATCGGTGGTAAGCTTGATACCGCTGGATGTAGTGATCACTACATTATCTTCCAAATGCACTACTCCGCTAGTTTTATTAAAGTTACCGTTATCCGCAGTTAAATTTATACTATCTTTATCTCCATAATTATTGCCCACTACTTTTTTAAGTTTGACCACATCATTATAAATATCCGCTGATTTTCCTGCCAGGTCCCAAGTTTTTTTCCCTTTATCCCCGGAACCGGAAAGTGTAAAATCTCCGACCTGCTGAGCGGATTCCTTAGCATCTTTAGATACTTCAGGAACACTTGCTTTCTTGTTTTCTGCTGCTATTAGATTAGCGTAGGCAAGAAATAAAAACGTCAAAACTAAAATTATTTTTTTAAGCGCCATAGAATCCTAAAACATCTTTCCACTTATCTTGCGATTTTAAAATCAACTCCGCAATTTCTCTCACCGCACCAAAACCACCCGCACGGTTAGTTATAAAAATAGCTGCCTCTTTTATCTCGCTAGAGGCATTGGCTACAGCAACAGGCAATCCTACTTTATGCATCAGTGACAGATCCACCAGGTCATCGGCGATAAAACAAACCTCGTCTGAAGCTACATTATATTTTTTTAAAATTTTATCCAACACCGCTGTCTTAGGAAAGATATCGGCAAAAACTTCGGCCACGTGCATATCTTTTGCCCGCGGCTTAATGGTCTTAGAGCTTTTGGCAGTAATCAGAATGGTCGGAATTCCTGATTTATGCAAAACAAAAACACCCAAGCCGTCATGCACATTAAAAAATTTTGAATCATGCCCCCGGGAATCATAAATTATCCTGCCGTCAGTCAAAACTCCGTCTACATCCAATAATAATAATTTAATTTTTTTAAAATACGCTTTTAATTCTTCTTCGTTTAATTTTATCATTTAAACTAACCCAGCTTTAAGCAGATCCTGCACATCCAACAAGCCAAGTGGTCGCATAAACTTATCAACTACCGGCACCTCATCAATTCTCTTGGCCTGCAATATACGCATTGCTTCGGCTGCCAGCATATCTTTCTTTACTACAGTAGGATTCTTAGTCATTACCTCTTTGATCTTGCGATTCGGCAGTTCTTTATCGCTTCCCAAGTGCCTCCGGAGATCTCCGTCGGTAAATATCCCTTTGAGTTTACCTGATTTATCCACAACAATTGCCGATCCCGCGCGCGCCCGGGTTATCGCAAATAATACCTGGGAGACTTTCGAATTCTCTCCGACAATCGCATTGGCCTGGCCCTTGCGCATAATATCTTCAACAGTTAAAATCAGCCGCCTGCCTAAAGCTCCTCCGGGGTGAAAAAAAGCAAAATCTTTTTCTTTAAAACCCTTGCGTTCCAATAAACATACGGCCAAGGCATCGGCCATCGCTAAAGAAACAGTGGTTGAAGCAGTCGGAGCCAATCCTAAGGGACAAGCCTCCTGCTTTACCGAAACATCTAAAACCACATCACTATATTTAGCAAGAATTGATTTTGTATTTCCGGTAAGTGAAATTATCGGCGAACCTATTTTCTTAAGTATCGGCAGAAGTTGCTTCATCTCCTCAGTAGCACCGCTGTTGGAAAGAATAATAATAATATCATCTGCGGTAACCTTACCTAAATCACCATGGATGGCTTCTGCCGTATGTAAAAATAAACTGGGGGTGCCGGTAGAAGCTAAAGTTGCTGAAAATTTTTGGGCGATAATGCCGGTTTTGCCCATCCCGCTAACAACAACCCTACCCTTACACTTAAGAATTAATTCTATGGCTTTAATAAAATCTTTTCCTAAACGGTTTTTCAGCGCCTTGATGGCCTGAGCCTCAATTTCTAAAACTTCTTTTGCCCGCTTGATCATATTTATTGTCATAGTGCCTGCCTGATCTTTTTAATCTGTTTCAAAAGAGACTCTAATTCCTTAAAATTAATCATATTGCCTGCGTCGCAAGGAGCGGCTTGAGGGTCATGATGCACCTCTAAAAATATTCCATCGCATCCAAAAGCCGTCGCCGCACGAGTTAGCCCTGCAACAAATTCGCTCTGGCCTCCGGAACAAGTGCCTTGGCCTCCGGGAAGCTGCACGCTGTGTGTGGCATCGTAAATTACCGGATAGCCGAAATCACGCATAATCTTTAAACTGCGGAAATCAGTAACTAAATTATTATAACCGAAACTCACTCCCCGCTCCGTAATTAAAATCTGCTTATTTCCGGTAGATTCAACCTTTTTGATTATCGGCAGAATATCCCAGGGAGCCAGAAACTGTCCTTTTTTAATATTTACCACCTTGCCGGTAGCTGCTGCTGCCAGCACAATATCCGTCTGACGGCACAAGAATGCCGGTATCTGAATAATGTCCAAAACCTGCGCAGCAAGCGGCATATCTTTGGCGCAATGCACATCGCTTAAAATAGGTATTTTAAGGCGATCCTTTACTTTTTTTAAAATCGCCAGGCCTTTTTTTAATCCCGGACCGCGAAACGAGGTGCCGGAAAGCCGGTTAGCTTTATCAAAACTGGATTTAAATATAAACGGCACGCCACAGCCGGAAGCAATATCCTTGATCTTTCCAGCTGAACTAAGCGTAGAACTTTCTGACTCAATCACACATGGTCCGGCAATCAGGACCAGCGGATACTTATCTCCAAATTTTATATTTTTTACAGTAACCTGTTGCATTAGTTTATTCCCTTCTTTAACTGCTCTTTTACTCTCTCTAAGTCTTCGAGAGTATCTACACCAATAGTATCATGCGGAGTTTCAATTACCTTAATTTTATAACCTTCCGCTAAAACACGCAGTTGTTCCAATTTCTCGGTCTTCTCAAGATTTGAAACCGGAAGATTTTTATAAGTAAAAAGGAAATCTTTAGTATAACCGTAGAGGCCGATATGCTTGTAGTAGTTTACCTGGTCTACTTCGGCATTGGTCGCCAAAAACGGGATCGGTGCGCGCGAAAAATACAAAGCAAAATTATTTTTATCGACCACCACTTTTACCACATTGGGATCGGTGATCTGCTGAACATCTTCGATCTTTTTCATCAGCGTGGCCATATTCAGGACCTTATCTTCTAACAACGCCCGGGCAACACTATCGATCATCATCGGATGAACCAAAGGCTCATCCCCCTGAATATTAATCACAATTTTTACATCCAGAGGATTGACTACCTCGCTAATCCTATCGGTTCCACAGGTATGCTCCTTAGAGGTCATCACTGCTTTTGCCCCGAATTTTTCCGCGGCCTTGAGAATGATTTCATTATCGCAGGCAATAATCAGATCGTCGAGCATGCGTGACTGCTTTGCGCGTTCCCAAACATGCTGCAGCATCGGCTTGCCCATAATATCAGCGAGCACTTTGCCCGCAAATCTTGTCGATGAATACCTGGCCGGTATAACTCCGATTACATCCATTTTACTTTATTCTCTCCAACAACTCTTTTGTATTAGTAACCGCGGTTCCTAATTTTCCGACAACAATGCCGGCGGCAAAATTAGCGATATGCGCTGCTTCTAATTTTGTTGCCCCGGCACAAAGGGCCAAGGTAAAAGAACTAATCACCGTATCCCCTGCCCCAGAGACATCAAAAACCTCCTGAGCTTGCGTCGGTATATGTGTCAACTTACCGGCTTTTTCCAGCAATTTCATACCATGTTCGCCTAAGGTAATAAGAATAGAATCTAAATTTAAATATTCTAAAATTTCGCGGGCGGCCAAATCCATATTTTTATCCGTAAATAATTTATCGGTATTAATCCTGAAACGATTGGCCGTATCCTGTATCTTAAGATTTCTAATCGCGTTTTCTAGCTCCCTGCGGTTAGGAGTAATTGCAGTAACCCCGCGGTAATAGCGGAAATTTTCTTCTTTGGGGTCAACGGTTATAATTTTTCTATTGGCCTTGGCCAAAGCGATAAGTTCTTTGAGCAGCGCCACGTTAATTACCCCTTTACCGTAATCTTCGATAATGATCGCATCAAAAGAGCGGATATTTTTTTTGATAAACTTTAAGATCTTCGCATTTAATTCTTGCGACAGGTCATGCGTGTGCTCCCAATCCACCCTGACGACCTGTTGGTGACCGGCTAAAATACGAGTCTTTACGGTAGTATGCCTGTTTTTTTCAACAAAGATACCCTGTAAATTAATTTTTCTTTTCTTTAATTCATTAACTAGAATTTTAGAGTTAGTATCATCCCCGGTAACCCCGAGTAAAGCAACTTTTCCTCCCAGAGAGTTGATGTTATTAGCTACATTGGCAGTGCCACCCGGAACAAATGTGCGTTTATCCGCCCAAAGAACCGGAACCGGAGCCTCGGGAGAAATTCTCTCGACGCTGCCGTAAATATACTCATCCAGGATAAGGTCGCCGACAACTAAAATCTTAGCCTGTTTAAATTTACGGATAATATTTTTTAGATTTTTCATATCTTTTCAATTACGCTTTGCGCCAAAAGCGGAAGCATTATTTCATGGTGGCCGATAATGTAATAACCTTTACCGCCTGAGCTTATCGGGCGACTCACAACATTCTGGCTCGGGCGATAGTGATAGATCATATCGAAATTTGCCGTGGTAAAATCTTTGACTTTATTCCCCAGATTACGGGCAAGATTCAAAGCTTTTAAAAATACTTCCGGCAACATCACTGCCGAACCGAAATTTAAAACCACTCCTCCCTGATTTACCGAGCGGATATTCTGGACGAGAATATGAAAATCACGCAGCGACCCGGTAGCAGTAGCAGCAGCATCGAATGATGGATGCTGATGGATAATATCTGTACCGATCCCGACAAAAACACAAACCGGAACCTTATATTTATACGCGTTATAAAGCAGGCTTAAGTCTCGATTAGCTAAATCTGTTGTGGCAATCGCATTGGCCACCGCATAACCTAAGCCGAAACCTTTCTTTACTCCTTCACGGGCAGCGCAGTTTAGAAAATCTGCGGTTTCACGACCCATTCCGAATTTTCCGGTTTTAAGATTTGCGGCGACATCCTCAGAAGTTTTCCCCTGTAAAGCGATCTCAAAATCATGGATGATGCCTGCTCCGTTTAAACAGATACAGGTAATTACTTTTTTCTTGATCAACTCAATTAATACCGGATTAAGCCCGCATTTAATCACATGGGCTCCGGCCATAAAAATTACACCCTTATTCTTCTTACGGGCAACGACGATATCACTTGAAACGGCGCGTAAATCTTTTGCCTTAAGGATATTAGGCAATGATTCCAGAAAACCGCTAAAGCTTTTGGCCTTAACGGGTTTGGCCGCAAAATCACCTTTATTCACCTTGCTCAGGCGGCTCTTAACTGAATATGTTTTAACCTTCTTGGGATTAATCATAGATAGTAATTTTAGCACAATTTAACGTTAAATCAAGCACCTTATGAATTTTATTTAACGCGATCCTGTGAGCAAAGCGAGCAAGAACAACTAATTTAGCGATAAAATATCCTTTACAGCTTTAAGCACATCCTCAACGGTAATTGCCTTAAGGCAGGCGAATTCTTTGGTACAATTATGCGCCAGGCACTGAATGCAGCCAACGCTCTTGTGGAGATATTTACCATGTTTACCTAAAGGGCCCCAACGAAGCGGGCTTAAGCCTGCCTGATTACGGCCAAAAATTGAAATAACCAGCGTCCCCACTGCTGAGGCAATATGTACCGGGCCGGAATCATTGGAGATAAACAAAGTGCATCTCTTAAGAATACTCGCCAATTGACTTACTGAAGTCTTCCCTGCTAAATTTACCACTTTACCTTTTATTTCATTAGCGATCTGATCTGCTAAATATATTTCTTTGGGACCGGATAAAATCAGGATTTTAAAATCATACAAACCAACTAACCTCTCGACGACTTCGGCAAAACGCTCTGCCGGCCAAATCTTGGAAGGACAGCTTGCTCCGGGATTAATCGCTAATATTTTATCTGTCTGGCTAAGTCCGTTTTTTCTAAATAACTCGTCGATATGCTGCTCGGACTCCTGTCTTATGGGCATCAATAAATCCTGCGGATCACCGGTTACCCCTAAACCGGAAAGTAAATCCAGATTATATTCTGCTTCATGTTTACGGCCTTCCTGCTTGGTGTGTTTCTTCTTGCAATTAAGCAAGAATCCGAGTTTACGGTCATATCCCAGCCGCTGCGGGATAGCCGCCAAATATGCTATCAAGTGCAAACGGTTGGTCGGATGCAAGATAATTGCCAGATCAAATTTTTTCTTCTTAAGCCGGCTGGCAAATTTCAAAGTCCGCCACCAACTTTTATGTTTACCGTCTTTATCATAGATAATCACTTCATCCAAATAAGGATTGCCTTCTACAATTTCCCGGGCATGGGGAGCAACAGCCATAGAGATATATGCCTGCGGGAATTTCTGCCTTAAAGCATGAATTACCGGAGTCGATAAAATCACATCTCCTATGCGGTCAGTACGGGCAATAAGGATCCTTTGATATTGTTTACCCTTATTTCTGGATTTTTTTTCGGCGCCTTCGAACATGCCCTGAATTTGATTAAGCACATCTTCCGGTTTAATACTGGCTAAACACGCCAATGTGGTCGAGCGGCACGTAGCCTTTTGACAAGGCCGGCAAAAAATATCTTTTTTAATAATAATGCTCTGCTCTGACCATGGTCCGTATTTTTTCTCATCTGTCGGCCCGAAAATAGCGGCAACCGGAACATTTAGATAGCTTGCCAGATGCATTACCGCGCTATCATTGGTAATTAAAAATTTGGCCTTTTTCAATAAAGCAGCCAATTCACCAATTGTCGTTTTGCCGCAAAGATTAAAAATCCCGGCGGTAGCATTTTGTTGCACATAGGTACAGATCGACTGGTCCGTATTATCTCCTACCAAAACTACATCATGGCCTTCTTTAATCAGTTGGCTGCAAAGCAAACTGAAATTATGCTTATCCCAAGATTTAATCTGACTTCTGGCTCCGGGAGCAACAACAATTAAATTATCACTTTTGGCGATTCCGCCATTAAGAATATTATCGATATAATCGACATCTTTAGCCGTAATAACCAGTGATTGATGAATTTTCCACTTCCCGGAATAATCAGAAAATCCTGCCCAAAACAGATGCCTATCTTTCATATGTTTGATTCCGCGAGGAATAAAACGTAAAGGCGAGCTTCTTTTCTTAGCCGGCAGAAATGCTCCGAAAAAGCTATTGCGCATATCAACCACGGTATCGAACTTCTCTCTGCTTAAAGAAAAGAATAAATTGATCTTATCAGTTAGCTTAGAATGTTTATCAAAGATAACTACGCGTTCAATTGCCGGATTATCGATAAAGATCTCCTTGGGCCGCGGAGGAACAAGACAGGTAATCTTTGCCTGAGGATAATCGCGGCGCAATCGATCTAAGGCCGGAAGCGTCAAAATACAATCTCCGATATTACTTAAGGTTATGAAAAGTATTTTCATGATTTTCGTATTTTCTTAACTTCGGCCAGGACATCATCAGGAGTAACCGCCTGCATACAGCGGTTATTCACGCATTTCAGTTCATAACACGGCAACTTACAGCCAACATCTTTTTGCAGGATAACTACATTGCCGGACGGATACGGCCCGGTAATTTCTTTGGATGTCGGGCCGAATATTGCAATTATATTTTTGCATCCTACGGCATTGGCAATATGTAGAGGCCCGGTATCTGCGGTAATAAACAGGTCCGCTCTTTTTGCCAAGGCGCCTAACTGTTTAATATTAAGAGACCCGCAGGCAATTATCGGAGCCTGCAACATTTTTTCTTTAATTGAACCAGCAAGCTTGGCGTCAGAAACGCTTCCGGTAATCACTACCTTCAAGCCCAGTTCACTGATTAATTTATCCGCTAAACTTGCCCAATAATCTAGCACCCAGCGTTTAGGCAGCCAATTTCCCCCGGGATTTAATGCTACTATAAAATCATCTTTGGCAACGGAATTTCTGCTTAAAAAATCTTCGACATGTTTTTCATCTTCCAGGCTAAAAAAGAAATCCAGGAATCTGTCTTCAATGCGCAGGCCTGCTTTTTCGATCACATCCAGATAATAATCTATGCGGTGCAAAGAATCTCTTTTGGGAGGCATAATCTTTTTAGTCAATAGAAATGCGCGCTTCTTGGTATAATGACCGATCCGCTCAGGAATTCCGGCAAGCCGGCAGATAAGCGCGCGGGTGAATGAACGATGCAATAAAAATACGGTATCAAATTTTTTACTCCTTAATAAACTAATAAAATTAAGTTTGGAAAGCACCCCCTTATGCCTGTCTTTCTCATCGAAAATGATCACCTCATCCAGATGAGGGTTATCTTTTAATATTGAATAACAGCGGCTGGGGATTACGCAGGCAAGATAGGCCTCAGGATAATTTCTTCGAATATTGCGGATGGCCGCACTGGAAAACAAAACATCACCCAGCCAATTAACATTAAAAATTAAAATTCGTTTTTCAGAGCTCTTTTTAATCATTGATTATTAGGGCTAGAAACGGATAAACATTCCTCATAGACCTTTTCGGTAGCCTCGACCATTTTTGTTTTAGAAAAATTATCAATAATAAATTTACGCGCATTTACTCCCAGGTCATGGCGTAATTGATCATCTTTAAATAATCTGGTAATTGCCCGGGACAACTCATCAACCTCAGCCGGTTCTACCAATAAACCGGTGATTTCATTCTGGATCAATGTTTTGATCCCGCCTACCTTTGAACCGATTACCGGGAGCCCTTGAGCCATCGCCTCCATAAGCGCCAGGCCCAGCCCTTCCTGCAATGAAGGCATAACAAAAATATCCATTACCGCAAGTATATCTTCGGTACCTCTGGCTTCAGGAATAAACAAAACATTATCCTTAATGCCTAATTTATCAACCTCAGTGACTAACGTATCTCTCATGTTACCTTCCCCGATAATCAAAAGCAAGGCATTCGGAAAAGTTTTTATAACTTGCTGCATCGCCCGGATAAGATAAATATGCCCCTTAACATCAGATAAGCGGGCAATAATACCGGCTAAAGGCGCATCATTTATGCCGAGATCTTTACGCAGATTATCTCTTGCCGAAAAATCTCCGAAACCGGCCGGATCAATACCGTTATTAATTACGCTTATTTTTTTCTCATCGAGGCCAAGGTCGGTAATTAAATGCTCCTTGACCTCATTACTTATAGCAATTACACCCTCTCCCCAGCAGGGAAACAGCTTACGCGAAAGTTTAGGCTTAAAAAAACCGTGACAGGTAAAGATATGCCTAACCGCCAAAGCACGGCTCAATAAATTCCCTAAAACCTGAGTCGTCCGGCTGTTAGAGTGTATAAGATCAATATTGAGCTTCTTAGCTTCTTTCTTTAATTTTAAAAAACTAAATATAATATTCAGGCTGGCCTCGTTTTTAGTCCTCAGAGGCACATGAATATGCCCGATTCCGGCAGCGATAAATTTATCTTTCCAATCACCGCCGCTTGAAGCTACATAAACATCATGCCCCTTTTGTTTTAATCCGCCGGCTAAAGTAAACAAGTAGCTGGTTATTCCTCCGACATTAAGATGATTGGCGATAAAAAGAATTCTCATTTTAGTAATTTTTCCACAGCCTCAAGCACCTCTTCCGGGCTGATCGCAAACATACAGCTCCGAGTGCGGCATTTTGTTTTATAACACGGGCTGCAATTTAAATTCTTATTAATTACAATATGGTTTTTACCCGGAGGAAGATGCCGACGCCAGTCGGTCGGCCCGAATAAGGCGATAAAGGCAGTGCCGACTGCAGAAGCAATATGCAAAGGAGAAGAATCTGCCGATACGAATACCTGGCATTTTTTAATCAAAACTGCCAATTCATTTATGCTAGTCTTACCGCAGGCATTAATGATTTTATTATTTTTCAGAGAATTAATAAGCATCCCCGCCAAAGGAAGATCACTTTGCGTGCCGGTGACAACGACTCGGATATCTCTTAACTCCAGCTCCTCGCAAAAACGGATCAAATGCTCAAGCGGCCAACATTTAGTGCTCCATCTTTTTGATGCTCCGATATTTATTCCGACGATCTTCTGGACTTCGCTCAACCATTGGGCATTCAAAAGTTCATCCACAGCTTGAGCATCTTCACCGGATGGCCAAAGTTCAAGACGATTATCCAGAAGGTCAATTCCTAACATCTTTAATATCCGGAACTGATGGGTTACCGGGTCCAGCAAAGGCCTCTCATCTTTAATAGAATGATTAAGCAAAAAAGCAAATTTCTTATTATCATAACCATAGCGGTGAATACATCCGCTCAAATAAGCCAAGAGGTGGCTGGAGCGATTATTTTGCAGGTCGATAACCGCATCAAAATTTTTACTTCTTAAAACTTTACCGTTACTCCATAAGCCGGCTACCCCTTTATCCTTATTTTTTAAATCACAAACTAAAAGTTCATCAATATAAAGACTTCGCAAAAGGATATCTTTTGATCCTTCGTCAGTCAAAAAACTTATTTTAAAATTTTCTTTAGGAAATTTTTCCCGCAGCGCTCTTAATGCGGCCGTAGTCAGGATGATATCCCCTAAAGAACTGAATTTAATAATCAAAATTTTAAAGTTACTTAACGCATCACGATAAACATCCAATGTATTTTTAACCATTAATTCCAGGCCATATTTCTCTTTAACCTTGGCATAAGCATTCTCGGCAAACTCAACAGCTAATCCGGGATCTTTAAAAATGCGCATTACGGCATCGGCGATGCTTTTAGGATCTGCCGGAGGTACAAGAATTCCGTTTTTACCATCTTCCATAATATCGACTACCCCTCCGACGCGAGTTGCCACTACCGGAACTCCGCAGGCCATTGCCTCAATAATCACTCTTCCAAAAGCTTCATGAGTGGTGGTAGCTAAAACTACCAGATCTAAATGCGCAAGGATTGCCGGAATATCCCGCTGCGTACCTAAAAATTCCGTACAATGCCAGAGCCCAAGCCGGCGCACCAAAATCTGTACCTCCTCCTTATACGCAACTTTGGATGCAGAAGCATCACCGACAATCCAGATCTTCAGATGCGGTATAGCCTTAGAGAGATACGCCATAGCTTTGATAAAATGCAGGTGCCCTTTTAAAGGAGTAATCCTGCCGATAATTGCAACATTGAAATCTTCTTTTCTTTTTACTTTAGGATTAAGATATTTGAATTTCTCTAAGTCGACACTGCGCGGAACCAGCCTAATGCGCTCATGGGGCACAGCAAAATCCTCAATCATATGCCTGGCAATTACGTTGCTTAAAACAATTACTCTTTTTGCCCAGCCCATTACCGCGCTAAAAAAATGTTTTTTATAATAACCGTGGCAAGTGGTAATAAATACCGCTTTAGTCCTGCGGCAGGCAAAATAGGCAACCCAGGCAGGAACTCTGGAGCGGGCATGCACAATATCAATCTCTTCTTTTTTAATTATCTCTGCTAATTCAGGAATTAATTTAAATATCGAGATCAGGGATTTCTTATTTACGGCCAGCGTGTAATGCTTGGCACCCTGGCTCTCTAGCTCCTGGACTAAAGAACCTCCGGCAGAAACCACTACTGATTTATGCCCCAGGCGCACCAGGTATTTAGAAAGATCCAGTGTCCCGGTCTCAACTCCGCCTACATTCAGCTCTGGTAATATTTGAAGTATTCTCATATTATTTTATTCAATGCATTACTTACAATTAAATTATCCTGCGGACAATTTATTTTAGGTTTATTCAGCCATATTCCTTTAATGCCCTCCGCCAAGTTCGCAGTATCTTTTAAATAAATATAGCCTTGGTCCTCATAGTTTTTCAAAAAACGCCCGTGTTTTTTGCTAAGTCCGTATCCCTTAAATACAAAAACGTATTTTTCTGCACAAACCGCTTCAGAGATCATAGAGATACTCTCCGGGGAGCAGATAATTATATTGCTTAATCCGAGCATTCCTCCGACAACATCAGAATTATTGTTTTCATTGGCGACTACCATAAGTTTGCAGCGAGAATAATCGGAAAATTCATCCTTGATAACCTGTTCTACGGCAGAAGATGTACGCCGCGAAGTAGAGATCAAAACATCTGCGTTTAAATCTTGTGCTGATTTTTTGATCACTGCGGCCAGCTTAATTATGTTATCGGTAGAAATAGAAAATTTCCTGCTATTGCCTCCGATTAGCACGCCGATACAAGGCCTAAGCACCTGCCCTTTTAAAAGCCCAGACTCCTCTAATTTTTTAGATTTTTGACTTAAATAATCTGGATCAATTAAATTAAGCGCGCCCTCCGTTATTACCGCGTTTTTTTTGTTTATTAAACCATCATGTTCCGGAATTATTGCTAAATCAAATTTATTTAAACTTAAACCAGCCGGACGCATTAATACAACGGATTTAGCCTGGTTTTCTTTTGCCAGAAGATAATTTATGCGGCTGATTGAGCCTCCGGCAGAGATTATAATCTCCGGATTAAATCCCATTACCCCCTGCCAGCTCTCTTTAGTTAAGGCCCGACGCAAACAACCAATACCGGCGAGAAAACCTAAGCCGGATATCAATCTAGAAAATCTTGAGTTGAATTCTATCTTCTGCATTTTTAAATTGTATTTTATACCGCGCTCATCAAGCTTGCGAATAAGTAATTTGGCCACAGCTTCGGACTGACGCAGATGCCCGGTTTTACCGTCAGAAAGAATTAAAATGTCCCTCTGTTTGCCGTATTTGTAGATTTTATATGTCCAAAGGTATTCATGCGGATATTGACGGATATATTTTTCATAGATACTGACCAGTCTCTGTAAATTTTCTTTTACATCATTTTCAGGATCCATGGTTCTAGTAACGGTATAAACCTGATCCAAGAATACTTTAGTATATGGACCTTTGATGCGCGTATAAAAAACAGGAACGATAGAACAGTCGTATTTTAAAGCCAACTTTACCGCACCAACCGACATCGAGGCATCTTTATTGAAAAATTTAACAATCTCACCGCTTTTACCGCCCTGATCCACGGTCATACCGATCCCCTGATTGCTTCTCAATACTTCAATAAGCTCCTTAAGGCCGCCTTCTTTATGGATAATCTTTGCCCCCTGCTTAAGCCGGTAGGAGTTAAGCAGAGAGTTTAACCGGGGAAAACCCTGATCACGCACAAACAAAACAAAAGGAAAACCTAAGTTTGCGCAAATAATATTAGATAGCTCCCAATTACCTTCGTGCACAATAAGAAAAATTACCCCTTTGCCTCTTTTAAAAGCTTGCGGGATATTATCTTTATTTTCAATATAAATATATTTTTCAAGATACTGCTTATTTATGCGCGGGATAAAAGAAATTTCGATAATGTTCTGGCCGAATGCCTGATAGGCACGACGGGTAATCCCGGAGCTGGATGCGCAATCAAATTTATCCGCAACCGTTTTTCTGATATTGGCATTAGCGATCACCCGATGCCGCCGGTCAAACAGATAAAGCAGATCCCCCAGCCTTCTGCCTAAAAAAAAGCTGAAACTTAAAGGGACAATTGAAGTAAAAAAACTCAAAGCCCTAAAGAGAATACAACTTAAGTAATCTGCGATTAAATTCTGTTTCATTTTTAGTTATCTTTAGTTTTATGTTCAAGGCTAAAATACCGGCCCCTTTGACCTGAAGTTCACTTATTTTTACCGCATCCTTATGCGTAGTGATCACAGCATCTGCATTCATCCGCAACGCCTCATCGATAATCCTATCAATATCTACCTGTGTATAATCATGGTGATCCGCAAACCTGATTGATTTTATGATATTGATCCCCAGTCCGGTAACGGAGTTCTCAAATCCCTGCGGATTGCCAATTCCAGAAAATATCAAAACCTTGCCCCCTTTAAGCACATCTATGCCTAAAGATTCATTCGCATCAAACACGCCACTAAATCCATCAGGCTGATGTATCGATTCTATGATCAGGGCTTTAGAGTTGAGATGCCGCAATCTATCCGTAAGCTCAACGGTATCCTGACAAGAACCAACCTGGGTCAAAACAAAAATATCTGCGCGCTTTAACGCGTTTAGAGGCTCGCGCAATAAGCCTGCCGGTAGCAGCCGATGATTACCAAAGGGATTGGCTGCATCAATCATAACTATCTCTAAATCTTTAAATATTCGCCACTGCTGCAAGCCATCATCCAGTATCAATATCTGCGCCGCATAATCCCTGATTGCTTTAAACGCAGCTTTAATTCTATTCTTGTCAACAACGACATGAACGCCGGGCAATTTTTTCTGCAACATTGCCGGCTCGTCACCAATACTGCGGGCCCCAAACTTAGCAACATCTCTGCGATATCCCCGGCTTAACACCGCAACCTTTGCCCCTTGCAAACTCAACAATCCGGATAAATATTCTACAAAAGTAGTTTTACCTGTACCACCTAAAGTAATATTGCCGACACTGATTACTTTAGCGCCAAGGCGCGCAGGCTTTATCCTGTAGAAAGCCGCTAAAATAATTACAACCGCCCCATAGATAAAAGAAAGTACGCTTAAAAATGCCCTTAACAGCATGGCAATCGGGCCTCTTATCTTGCCGGTAACCAGATTATAGAGATACTCTCTTCCCAGATACATCGCTTAAATCACCTTAAACAACATTAAAAATCCGATAATGATAAACATCGATGCGCCGATATAACGGATTAGCTCCGGCCTGATAAATTTAGCCATGATTGCCCCCAGAAAAACCGAGACCACCGTAACAATGATATAGGCACTTACCGAGCCTAACCAGACAGACAGCGGCTTACCGGTTTTAGCTGCCATACCGATACCGACTAGCTGGGTTTTATCCGCTAATTCTGCAAAAAATACCACTCCAAAGGTAGCTAAAAAGACCTTCCAATCCATAGCTTGTTCTCCTCTCTAATTATATCTGCTTTAAATAAGTATAATATCATACAAGGGGTATGCAAGCAAATGTTTTCACGGATAAAAACTTAAGAGTAGCAACAGGATAAGTGATTATTATTCCCTTAGCGCCTGTCTTGCCTTGCTTTCTCGCAGGGACGCTTGTTTTGCCCCTGCGTGGCAAAACTGCGTCCTTCGCTTCGCTCCGGAGGTCGGCTGGCGTCGCTCTGCCAGAATATTTATTGCCGGGCATCCGTGCCCGCTCCTTGCCGACACGCCCTGCTCGAAATCAAGCCAAGCCATACGCTATGATTCATAAGCTTTACGGCTTTTGCTGAAGGCACAATTAGAAGATTTTCGGCAAAAGTGTGCAAGGATTTGCGACGAACGAAAGGCTTCGATCATATTGTAAATGCGCCGAAAGTGAGTCGCAAACCGCAGCACACGGCGAAAATCTTCGTGCCGAAGCGAAAGCCGGAAAGCTAATGTAAATTTAGATTAATCCGAAGTCGTAAAGGAAAGGTTACGGTCGATAAATTCGATTAATTTTTGCTGATCTGCCGTAGAAATGTTGGAGAATTCTACTCCGATTCCCGGATATTCATGCCTCTGAACCTCTTTATCCGGAACCCAGACCACGCTCGCCTCAAACTCAAGTTCCTCCTGCTTTGGCGCAAGCTTCATTTTAAGCACCACTTCATCTCCGAGCTTAAATTTACCGCAGCCAAAGATAAAAGCTCCCACCGCACTTAAGTTAAGAATGTCAACCTTAAGGCATACCGGAAGATCGGCTTGTTTAGATTTTAATTCAATCTTTAAATCAATCGGCAGGCGCTTAAACCTGCGGCGCAGCTGCATTTTCTTGATATTTTCAATAGCCTTATCTTCTTTAAAACTATTTAACGCTAAATCCTCGCTGGCATAAAGCTCGATTACCCGGTCGGTGCCAGAGATCGCAAATACACCTTTAAGATGCGCCGGGACATTAACAAATTTGAGCCTGCCGTGGTGATTAACGACCTCTTTATAGGCGATCACTATAACCGAAATACCCATATAATCTATTGCCTCAACATCTTCAAGATTACAAAGAATATCTACATATCCGTCGCGAACACATTGACCGACCACCTCCACTAAATTAGCCGAGTCAACGTCAATACGGCCGCTTAAATCTAAGATCACCACATCTACGGCTTGTCTTAATTTTATCTCTAACATATCAATTTAAAATCGATTTGCGGATTACCTTTTAAAGTATAATGCGCCGGGCAATTTTTTATAAACTCAAGCAATGCCTTTTGTCTGCGCTCATCTAACGGACAATTTTTTAAATCTATATCCACGCTAATCTGCCTGAAAAAAAACGGTGCCGGGCCGGATAAATCCGCAGAAACATTGACCTGAAAACCCTCAAGGCTCAATTTACCCCCTTCAGCGTATTTACGGATATACACACCAATACAGCTTCCTAATCCGGCTAAAAGCGCATTCAGCGGAGTCAACCCCTTACCCTTAGCATCAATTAAAAATTGGTTTTCACCCGTCTTAACCGTAAAAGCAAAATCCGAATTATGTGTAATTTCTGCTTTAAACATTACATCTCCTTAGTAAGCTTTTGACTTAGGCTGTTTCTTCCAAAATTTAAAAAGCGCCAGATTCTCTTCTGCTAATAAACCCGCGGTAAGTTTAATTTTACTTTTTCCGATTTTTTTTAAATTAAAATTGGAAACTGCCAGCTCATTAAACCCGAATTTTTTGGCATCCTCTATCTTTGCACCAAAAACTATACTTGTAAGCCCGGCCCAGTGACAAGCGGAAAAACACATCGGACATGGCTCACAAGTAGAATAAATGGTGCACCCGGATAAATCGATTTTTTTCAGAACTTTACAGGCAGAACGAATCGCCATAATTTCAGCATGAGCAGTAATATCACTATTTTTCCAGACAAGATTATGGCTTAAAGCGACAACCTTATTATTTTTTACAATACAGGCTCCAAAAGGAGCCTGATCCTTTTTAATACCTGCTTTGGCTTTTCCTATAGCCAGCTTCATAAATTTAATGTCTTGATTTTTCATCTAACAAAAATACTGTATTCTTCTTTTTTCTCAGCAGGAACATCCTTTTCCCATGGCCGCCTGTATTCCAAAACAACTTCTGCCTGGCCGCGCCTAAGCGTTTTAAAGCTCCATTTTTCTACTCCCGGCGAACCAATTCTTTCTCCTGAAACCGGAACATACTCTTTTTTCACAAATTCTAAAACCTTTTTATCCGAAATCTTGACCAATTGCCAGCTAAATCCGGTACTCGGATTGAAAGCTAAGCTTAGCGTAATTATTTGCCCCTGCGGAACACGCAGCGCTTTAAATTGATGAGAAAAATTTTCCTGCGCAAAAACTAAAACAGTTAAACCAACCAAAAAGATAGCAATGAATAACTTGCTGGCCTTACTTACGGTTGCTCCTGCGCAAAGCTTTAACCATGCGATCATAAGCCTCCCGGGAGGTTTTGCCTTCGGTAAGATGCTCAAAACATACTGCGGCAAACCCCGCCCTATTCTTGATCTTAAAAATTTCTACTTTTAAATGGCCGATTTTTTCTTGCATTTAACGCGATATCTTAATTATCTTATATTTTAAAATCCCGGCAGGAATTTTAATTTCTGCGATTTCATTTTTCTTGTGCCCCATGAGCCCCTGACCCACCGGAGAGCTGACGGAGATCTTATTCTGATTATAATCTGCCTCCAGCTCCGCAACTAAGGTATATTCCAACTCCTCTTCGGTATCCATATCCTTTAATTTTACGGTTGCTCCGATCAAAACTTCATCACTAGAAATATTCTTATCCAATATGCGCGCCTGCGCCAATTTATTCTCCAGATCCATAATCAGCTTTTCATTGAGCGCCTGCGCATCTCTAGCCGCATCATACTCGGCATTCTCGCTAATATCCCCCTGGCTTCTAGCCTCCCCGACCGCCTTAGAAAGAGCTCTACGCTTAACTGTTTTTAATTGCTCCAACTCAGTAACTAATTTCTCATAACCTTCCTGTGTCAGATAAATTTCACCGGTCATTTTGAGCACCCCACTTGTTTAATTGCCTGAATATTCTTTAGCGTAGCACCTTGATTAGCAATAATCAATCCATAAGAACGCTCAGCCATCTCTCTGGCCGCAGGAGAATTGCTTAAAATTTCTTTTATTTTAGCCGCTAATTCGTCTTGACTGTGCACCATAATCGCAGCTTCATTTCTTAAAAATAATTCACTGATATCCCGGAAGTTAAACATATGTGGTCCAAAAATTACCGGTTTTTTCAGGCTTGCCGGTTCAATAATATTATGTCCTCCCCTCTTAATTAAACTTCCTCCCATAAAAACCATATCTGCAGCAGCATAATAATTAAATAATTCTCCGATGACATCCAGTATAAATACTGCCTTATTTATACAAGTCGGGCATTCTCCGGTGATACTCGAGATATAAACCGGCATAAAGCCATTAGCCTCAGCTAAACTTGCAATATCCTTACTGCGCTGCGGAGCCCGAGGTGCAATAAGCAGCTTTAAATCAGGATACGCAATTAAAAGCCCCTGATAGGCTTTAAAAATTATCTCCTCTTCCTTAGGATGCGTGCTTCCGCAAACTAGTAATTTATTATCCGGCTTGAGCCATAATTTCTGCCGGTAGGCTAAATAATCAATTCCTGCGGCAGCTGTTAGATCAATATCAAATTTTACATTTCCCGTAACTTGAATATTTCCTTTTATCACTCCTAAATTTTGTAATCGTAGGGCATCAGTATCCGACTGCACACAGAATTTATTAATCTTCCTTAAGAGCGTCCGGATCAAAAATTTAATAGCGCGGTATCCGCCGTAAGAGCCGTCGGAAATCCTTCCGTTAACCGTAATTACCGGTATCTTCTGTTGATCAAGGCAATTAATTAGGTTTGGCCAGATTTCGGTTTCAGCAATAATAAACACACATGGATTGATCTTTCTAAGCACGGCTTTTATGATAAAACTAAAATCTAACGGAAGATAAGTTAAAAAATCGCCTTCGTTAACCAGGGTTCTGGCAATTTTATTTCCCGTAGCCGTTACCGTAGAAATCACCATTTTCTTCTGAGGGTAAACTTTTCTTAACTCTGTAACCAAACCTTTAATCGAAATAACCTCTCCTACGCTTACCGCATGGATCCAGATCGGCCGGTCTAGATTTAAATCTCTAGGTAAACTGCCCAGACGCCTGGAGAACCCCTGATGAAACTTTCCGCGCAACAAATACAGCGGGAAATAAATCAACACGAAGATAAAAAATATTAAATCATAGATAATAAACATATTTTGTTTTAGGCGTGCGGATGCGCCTTATCATAAACGCTTTTTAATTTTTCAGTGGTTAAATGGGTATAAATTTGGGTGGTTGATAAATTAGCATGGCCCAAGAGCTCCTGCACCGTACGCAGGTCTGCTCCCCGGTTTAAGAGATGTGTGGCAAAGGAATGGCGGAAAGTATGCGCAGAAACCCCCGGTTTGATCCCGGCAGCTTTAAGATATTTTACCAGCACAAAACGCACTCCCCGTGTCGTGATACGCCTGCCGTTATTATTTAAAAATATACCCTCTGCCTGTTTCTTCCTTTTGCCCAGATATTTGCGGATAGCCAGAAGCGCGGTTTCTCCCATGGGCACGATTCTCTCTTTTTTACCTTTGCCCCTTATTTTAAGAATGCCACTGATAAAATCAATATCCTCAAGATTTAATCCAACCAATTCCGAAATACGCAAGCCGCTGGAATAAAATGCCTCTAAGATCGCACGATCGCGCAATCCCAAAAGATCATCTTTATTTTTAGCGAAAGCTGACTCGATTAATTTATAGACCTCATCCTCGGTCATAAAAGAAGGCAGATGCTTTTCTAATTTAGGGCTAGAGAGCATCAACATGGGATTAACCTTAATATGACTTTCCCGGGTAAGAAATCTAAAAAAACTGCGTAAGGAGGAAAGCCGGCGGCCGACAGTGCGATTACTTAAATTTTTCTCTTTCAGAACTGCCAAATATTTTCTTAAAGTCAAATAATCAATTTTTTCAAGATCAGTGCCTGAAATAAATTTATTAAACCCTTGAAGGTCTAATTTATAATTTAGTATAGTATGAGGAGAATAATTCTTCTCAATCTCCAAATACCTCATAAATTTTTCAATATACTTTTCCATAGTCAATTTATTTCGTCATTCTGAGCCCCAAAGGGGCGAAGAATCTTAAATGATTGAATTATATAAATCCTTCCAATCCGGATTATCCTTTTCTATCAACGAAATCTTTTTACTACGTAACCAACCTTTTATTTGCTTCTCACGTATTATTGCATTAATCATATCTTCATAAATTTCATAATAAATTAATTTATGTAGATTGTACTTCTCTGTAAACCCGGGTACTTCTTTATTCTTATGTTCATAGACTCTCTTAACTAAATTACTCGTAACTCCTGTATACAAAACTGTATTCTTAATATTCGTTAAAATATAAACAAACTTCTTTTTCTCTGACATACCTTAAGATTCTTCGGCCTCGTTTCACTCGGCCTCAGAATGACGGACTTTTCTCATAAAAAATACTGCTTAAACTGTCACTCTACTTTTGAATAAGTTAAATATTCGTCTAATAAAATAAAAAATTAATGCAATTATAAATGTTATTACGAAAAAGGATGGTCTAGAAACAATTTGTGTAACCAGTTCGGTTGGTTCTGACTTCAATGGCGTTAATTGAACTATGAAAAAATTAAAAAATAATGCAATACATTGATAAGCAAAATAATATAACTTATTTATAAAATTTAGATTATAACCTCGGAAAATAATAAAAGCTGTAAACCAACACAAAAATAAATTTACTAGCGTAGCATTTAAAAAAATAGATGGAATTTTAATGTACCTATCTTTCAAAAAAATAAGTATTGCTATGGAAAACAAAATAATTATATTTATAATAAAATTATGAGGATATACACTCATAGGATAGCTTTCTGAAAACCTAAAAACACCCATAGCAGATTGCTGAAAGTGCATGTTCATTATTGTTGCTGGGAAACCTACAATAATGGTTTCGCTAGGTTCATTTATACTATGGCAACCTCTTAAAAATGGAGTCACGCTTAAAATAATTAAAATAAATATGATTTTAATTTTCTTCCCCATTACTCCTCCTTATCCTCAGGCAAAGTGCGGGAGGTGAAGGTACATTTGGGGAAATTTGAGCAGCCGTAGAAAACTCCTCGGGTAGAATGGCGCTCAATCAGCTCTCCGCCGCAATTTTCAGCCGGACACTTAACCCCCGAGGTAATAGATTTTGAATTTTTGCACTCCGGAAAAGCCGAGCAGCTTAGAAATTTACCACGCCTACCCCACTTTATAATCATCGGCTTACTACATTTATCGCAAAGCTGATCCGTAGTGATAACTTCTTTAACAATATTTGCCTGAGCAAAATCTAAGCTCTCTTTAAAAGGCGCATAAAACTTACTTAAAACATCCTGGCGCTTAAGTGTTCCTTCTTCAATCTGATCCAGTTCCTCTTCCATCAACGCGGTAAATTTAAAATCCAGAATTTTAGGGAAATACTCCACCAGCATATCATTGACCTTGAACCCAAGCTCCGTCGGATTAAGATAGCCTTTGATCCGGCGCACATAATCCCGCATAATAATCGTATAGATAATCGGCGCATAGGTTGAAGGACGGCCAATCCCCTCCTCTTCCAGCGCTTTAATCAAAGAGCTATCCGAATATCTTGCCGGCGGCTTAGTAAAATGTTGTGAAGGAGTTAACTTCTCTAGACCCAAAACCTCACCTTGCTCAAGCGGAGGAATTACATTTTTAGTTTTTTCTTTATCGCTTTCTTCCTCTGCTTCTTTTTCCTCATCTTCAATTTTATTGTAAGCAGCCAAAAATCCCTCGAATAACAGATGGCTACCATTGGCAACGAATGAATATTTATCCGCGGTAATATCCACAGAGGTCGCCAGAAACTCCGCCGGTTTCATCTGGCTAGCCAAAAAACGGTTATAGATAAGTTTATAAAGGCGGATCTGATCATGATTAAGAAAACTTGTCAGGCTCTGAGGCGAGCGACAAACATAACTTGGCCGGATTGCCTCATGCGCTTCCTGGGCGGACTTCTTGGCTTTATAAACATTCGGTTTATCCGGAAGAAAATCTTTACCGAAGCTCCTGCCGATATGCTCACGAACTTCTGCAATGGCGACAGTCGCCACATTCGGAGAATCCGTACGCATATAAGTAATTAAACCTACAGGATTATCTTCTCCAACATCAATACCTTCATAAAGCTGCTGGGCGATCAACATCGTCTTAGAAGCGTTAAATCTTAATTTATTAAAAGCCTCCTGCTGCATTGTGCTGGTGATAAAAGGCGGCGGCGGATAACGTTTTTTTTCGGTTTTTTTGATCTCTGAAACTTTAAACTCTTTATCTTTTAGCAAATCACAAATATTCTGCGCATCAGGCTGACGCTCGATCTCTAATTTTTTACCATCAACTTTTTCAAGTTTAGCAGTAAAGTGGGTTTCACCGGAGACCTTAGGCTTAAATAAATCCGCAACAATCTCCCAATATTCGCTGGCGGTAAATTTTTGAATCAACCTCTCCCTTTCGCAGATTAATCTCAATCCTACGGACTGCACGCGCCCGGCGCTTAAGCCGCGGGCAATTTTCTTCCAAAGCAGCGGGCTTAAAAAATATCCAACCAACCGGTCTAAAACCCGGCGGCCAACCTGAGCCTCAATCATTTTAAGATCAAAATCGCGCGCCCCTTTGAAGGCTTCCGACACTGCATGCGGAGTAATCTCATGGAAACTTACGCGCAAAACATCCTTACCTTTAAATATTTTATCTTTTATCTGCCAGCCGATTGCCTCACCCTCCCGGTCAGGATCGGTGGCGATGTATATTTTCTCTTTACCCTTGGCTTCTTTCTTGAGCTGAGTTAGTAATTTCTTCTTAGCCGGAATAACCACATAGGCTGGTTCAAATTTATTTTCGACATCGACACCCAGCTTTTTAGCTGGCAGATCAATAATATGGCCCATAGAAGAAACTACAGTATAATCAGCTCCCAAAATCTTACTAATGGTCCTGGCTTTAGTTGGCGACTCAACGATAACTAGATTTTTCATAAGATAATTATATCCTTAAATTTACTTCGGAAATTCAAATTTTATTTCAACGTCGCTTTTTTCCGCTTCTGCGACCTTAAACATTTCCTTTGGCCCATACTTAAGCATACCGGCCACCCACATATCCGGTATCTGGTTTATACGGATATTATACAGGTTAACCGAATCATTATAAAATTCCCTGCGGTCGGCGATCTGGCTCTCCAAATAACTAACGCGTTGTTGAAGCTGGATAAAATTTTGGCTGGCTTTCAGGTCAGGATAATTTTCCGCAACCGCAAAAACGTTTTTAAGCAGGCCGCTTAGCTGGCCTTCTGCGCGGGCGGATTCTTCAACGCCTTTTGCCTGGATACAAGCAGTTCTCGCTGCGGTAAGTTTTTCCAGTGTTTCTCTTTCGTATTTCATATATCCTTCGCAAACCTTGATCAGTTTCGGGATTTCATCGTGGCGCTGTTTTAATAATACATCGATATTCGCCCATGCCTTATCAATATTACGCGATAGCCTGATCAACCCGTTATAGATACTGATCGCATAAAGAATAATCC
>PCWB01000019.1 GCA_002796135.1 Candidatus Omnitrophica bacterium CG11_big_fil_rev_8_21_14_0_20_41_12 | reverse complement strand
TAGACCCAAGCAAATTCATCCCGCAGCGTGCGGAAAAAATTCCTATGGAATTTTTGAAGCGTTTACGCAAGGGATAGTGAGAATAAGGCAACAGGAATCCCGCCGAGCTTAGCAGTCACTGGGAGCCTGTCGCCCGAACTAATTTAATAAAGGAGGGTTTTTCAATGGAGAAAAAATTTGACGGAGCAGAGAGAAGAAAATGTCCACGGGCGGACGGAAGATTCATTGTTTCTTATAGAGTTATTCCGAATAACACTAACATCGATATATCTCAAACTAAAAATTTAAGCTTAGGAGGCATGCTTCTAACCACTAATTGCCTATTTCCCAAGGGGACAAATTTAGCCCTGGAGATCCGGCTGCCTTTTGATCCCAATCCGATTATGATTGTTGCCAATGTCCTGGAATCGAAAGAAGTAACCAAGGGATTGATTTATGACACACGTCTTGTTTTTCTGGCAATTGATGATAAACACCGTAGCATTATCGGTGAAACGGTAAATTATTATCTTAAGAAAGGTTAACACATGAGAAAGATAAGTATCGGTATAATCGGTTTCGGTAATATCGGCTGCGGGGTTGTAAAGATCCTGCAGCAAAGAAAATCCCTTTTAGCTCAGAAAATTGGGGTTGATATTGTAATCAAAAAAATATGCGACAAAGATATCTCGACAAAAAGAGATGTTACGGTAGATAAAAGTCTGCTTAGCCGAGATGTCAATGAAATCATCAATGACCCGCAAATTGATATTATCGTAGAATTAATCGGGGGAATTAATCCGGCTAAAGAGTTTATTTTAGCGGCCCTTAAAAAAGGCAAACACGTGGTCACCGCCAATAAGGCTTTGCTTGCTGAATGTGGAAATGAATTGTTCAGTGAGGCTGCGGAACGAGGGAAAAACATCTATTTTGAGGCCTCAGTCGGCGCGGGTATTCCGATCATTAAATCATTAAAAGAAGGCCTGGTCGCCAATAAATTCAGCTCAATTTTCGGCATCGTTAACGGAACGAGCAATTATGTGCTTAGTCAAATGTCTAAAGAAGGGTGTTCTTTTGCTAACGCAATCAATCAGGCTAAGCTTAAAGGTTTTGCCGAAAAAGACCCGACTTTGGATATTGAAGGAATTGATTCAGCACACAAATTAGTGCTACTTACCTACTTGACTTATGGCCGGATCGTAAAAATGAAGGATATTTTTATTGAAGGGATCTCCCGAATATCTTCATCGGATATTGCCTATGCTAAAGAATTAGGATACGAAATTAAGTTATTGGCCATCGCCAAAAAAGAAGTTGATGAGTTAGAGGTACGCGTACATCCGACATTTTTACCTGTGAATCACTTGCTTTCTTCAGTAGACGGAGTTTTTAATGCTATTTATGTTTCCAGCGATCTGGCAGGAGAGCTGATGTTTTACGGACCGGGAGCCGGACAGTTACCGGCAGCTTCGGCAGTTGTTTCTGATATTGTTGATCTTACCCAGGATATTAAAGCAGGATTATTTAAACCAACATTAAACTCGATTCAAGACAGCTCGATTAAAAGCTTGCGCCAAATTGATGAATTTGAAAATAAATATTACATCCGAATTTCGGTAGTGGATAAGCCGGGAGTTTTAGCTAAGATTAGCGGAATTCTGGCAAAATTCGGTATCAGTATTGCCTCGGTAACGCAAAAGGAAAAATTAAAAGCTCAAGTTGTACCGGTGGTTATGGTAACTCACGAGGTCAAAGAAAAGAACTTACGTTCTGCCCTTAAGATGATCGACCGGTTGGGAGAAATTAAAGAAAAATCAGTAGCCATTAGGATCGAGGGTGTATAAGTGCGCGAACAAACTTATAAAGGGATAATCCAAAAATATAAAAAGTTTTTACCGGTAAGCGATAAAACTCCGGTAATTACCCTGAATGAAGGCAATACTCCGTTGATCTATGCCGGATATCTAAGTAAGCTTACCGGGGATAACGCTGAAGTTTATTTAAAATATGAAGGGGCCAATCCTACGGGTTCATTCAAAGACCGCGGGATGACTATGGCTATATCTAAGGCCTGTGAAGAGAAAGCTCAAGTAGTAATGTGCGCTTCTACCGGAAACACATCTGCATCTGCGGCTGCATATGCTGCGCGGGCCGGAATAAAATGCATTGTGTTGATTCCCAGCGGAGCAATTGCTTTAGGCAAACTTAGCCAGGCATTGATCCATGGCGCTAAAGTTTTAGCGATTGAAGGAAATTTTGACGTAGCGCTGGACCTGGTCAAGGAAATTACAAAACTTTATCCGATAGTTTTAGTGAATTCTTTAAATCCCTATCGTATCGAAGGACAGAAAACCGGAAGTTTTGAAATTTGCGATTATTTAGGTGATGCTCCGGATTTTCAAATCATGCCGGTGGGCAACGCCGGTAATATTACCGCCTACTGGAAGGGATACAAAGAATATCAGGCGCAAGGACTAAGCACTAAGCTTCCGGCAATGTTAGGTTTTCAGGCAGAAGGCGCTGCTCCGATTGTCCGGGGTAAACCGGTTAAGGACCCTGAAACTATTGCCACCGCCATCCGTATCGGAAACCCGGCAAGCTGGAAGAGCGCAGAGCTTGCCCGCGATGAAAGCGGCGGATTAATTGATATGGTTTCAGATGAACAGATACTTGAGGCTTACAAAATATTAGCGGAAAAAGAAGGGGTGTTTGCGGAGCCGGCTTCGGCAGCTTCGATTGCCGGACTGCTAAAATTAATCGATAAACAATATTTTAAAAAATCAAAGACTAATAATAAGTTTAAGATTGTATGTATCCTAACCGGGCATGGCTTAAAAGACCCTGAGCGGGCAATTAAAACAATTCAGGCGCCAAAAGTAATGCCGGCAGATCTTAAAACAATAATTAAAGAAATTGGCTATTAAAAAAAGAATCCTGATTACAGCCGGGCCGACCTGGGTAAGTATCGATAGTGCCAGAGTAATCAGCAATATTGCTTCCGGAGAAACAGGTTTTATTCTGGCAAAGAAATTAAAAAAACTTGGGGCAAGGATTACGCTGTTGTTAGGCCCAGGTTATTTCTGTGGATCTCAGAAGGGAATAAAGGTAATTCGTTTTAAATATTTTGAAGAGCTTGATAAACTACTGGCAAATGAATTAAAAAAAGGTGGTTATGCAGCAGTTATACAAGCGGCCGCAGTTAGTGATTATCGGCCTGAAAAAAAGATTAGTCGCAAAGCCGGATCAAACCGGAAAAGCTGGAAGATCAAGCTTGTTCCCACAAAAAAGCTAATAGCCGGTTTTAAGAAATACAAGCCGGGATTATTTACCGTGGGATTTAAGTTTGAGCCGGTTGCAACAGATAAGAAACTTATTAACCAAGGCAGAGAGCTGCTGGGAAAAGAAGATTTGGATTTAGTAGTCGCCAACTCTTGCTTAGCTACTAACTACCGGGCTTTTATACTTGAGAAATACAATAAATACGGACCATATGCACAAAAACAAAAAATGGTTGATGGTTTATCAAAATTATTAGGAAAAAAGATTCTATGACCAAATATATTGTTTTAGTTGGTGACGGGATGGCGGATTATCCGATTGAAGAACTAGGGATGCGCACTCCTTTAGAAGCAGCCCGCACTCCGAATATGGATTTTATCGCTGCCCACGGCACGCTTGGCCAGGCCAAAACAATCCCGGATAAAATGACCCCGGCATCTGACGTGGCCAATCTTTCTATTTTAGGGTATGACCCGAAAAAATATTATTCCGGAAGAGGCCCACTTGAGGCTGCTAATCTGGGAATTGAATTAGAAGAAGATGATGTTGCTTTCCGCTGTAATTTAATTACGGCTTCCGCAGACACTCTGCTTGACTACAGCGCCGGGCACATTAAATCAACTGAAGCAGAGAAGCTGATTAAGTTTTTGGATCAAAAATTAGGTACGAATAAGCTACGTTTTTTTAACGGGATAAGTTATCGACACCTGCTCCTGGTAAAACGCGGGGCGGAATTAAAGTTGCAGGATTTAAAATGCCATGCTCCGCATGATATCGCCGGCCAAAGTATAACTAGGAATTTTCCTAAAGGCGATAACTCAGATTTAATTATTAAGCTCATACAGGATTCTCGACACATCCTGGAAAGCCATGAAATTAACCAGGTGCGCCTTGATTTAAAAGAAAATCCGGCAAATATGATCTGGCTTTGGGGGCAAGGCAAAAAACCTGTAATGCCTAAATTCATCGATAAATTCGGGATAACCGGAAGCGTAATTTCGGCGGTAGATTTGATCAAAGGCCTGGGCCGTATTCTGGGCCTTGAAGTAATTAACGTCCCGGGAGCAACCGGTTATTATGATACGGATTATCAAGGCAAGGCTGATGCGGCAGTGAAATCTTTGAAAAAAAATGATTTTGTTTTTGTGCATGTGGAAGCCCCTGATGAAGCAGGGCATAACGGAGATCTGAGAGAGAAGCTTACGGCCATTGAACGATTTGATCAGGCAATCGTAGGAACTCTTTTGGAATATTGCAAGGATAAAAGCGATTTTAGGATCATGGTTTTGCCGGATCACGCCACCCCGGTTTCTCTTAAAACCCATACCGCAGATTCAATTCCGTTTGCCATGTACGGCAAAGATATACCGGCGAAGAATTTCCTTGGTTATAATGAAAAGGAAGCGCAAAAATCGGAATTATATTTTGAGCAGGGTTATCAACTTATGGAGTATTTTATTAAGAGGACCTCAGATGCATAAAAGACTGATTGTCCAAAAATTCGGCGGCTCATCCGTAGCTAACGTCGAGCGCATTCAAAAGGTGGCGCAAAGAGTGGTTAGTTACAGCAAAAAAGGATATCAACTGGTAGTTGTAGTTTCGGCGCTGGGAGATACAACCGATGAATTAGTCGAGTTAGCCGATAAAATTAACTCGAATCCCTCGGAAAGAGAGATGGATATGCTTCTGTCAACCGGAGAACAGATTTCGGTTGCGCTTTTGGCTATGGCTATTCATAAATTAGGCGCCAAAGCAATTTCATTTACCGGTTCCCAGGTCGGTATTATCACCGACACCAGCCATACGCGGGCAAGAATTATAAAAATCAACACGGATAAAATAAAAGAAGGATTAAAAAATGGAAACATTGTTATTGTTGCAGGTTTTCAAGGAGTAACCATAAATCAGGATATTACGACTTTAGGCAGAGGCGGATCAGACTTAACTGCTGTGGCCTTGGCTAAAGAACTTAAAGCTGATTCCTGTGAGATTTATACGGATGTTGAGGGTATTTTTACTACGGATCCCCGGGTTGAGCCGTGCGCAAAAAAGATTAAAAAAATTACTTACGACGAAATGCTGGAGATGGCTTCTCTGGGAGCCCAAGTCATGCAAGCCCGCTCGATTGAGGTGGCAAAAAAATTCGACGTGCCTTTGCATGTACGTTCATCATTCAGTAAAAACAGCGGAACCATGATTATTAAGGAGGTAAAAAATATGGAAGACGTGGTCGTTAACGGTATAACTTTAAATAAAAAAGAAGCTAAGATCACGCTTTACCAGGTTACTGATAAGCCCGGGGTAGCGGTAAAATTATTTAAAAAATTAGCCGACGCCGGAGTAAGTGTAGATATGATCGTGCAAAATGTAAGCCATACTCGCCAGACTGATATTTCCTTCACCGTTGCCAAAGCAGATGCTGCTAAGGCAAGCCGGATCACCAAATCTGTAGCTAAAAAAATCGGAGCCGGAGAAGTAATTCTGGATCAAAACATTGCCCGCGTTTCTATTGTTGGAGTGGGGATGAGGTCTCACCACGGAGTCGCAGCCCGAATGTTTGGAATACTGGCGGATAATAAAATAAATATTGAGATGATTTCAACTTCTGATATCAGTATATCTTGTATCATTGAAAAGAAAAATGCGGAAATTGCGGTAAAAAAATTACATGCAGATTTTGGATTAAGCAAGTGAGGTTACGATGACTAAGGTAAAATTATACGATACTACGCTACGCGATGGTTCACAAGCCAAAGGGATATCTTATTCGGTAATGGATAAAATCCGTATTGCTGAAGAACTGGATAAATTCGGTATTCATTTTATCGAAGGCGGTTGGCCCGGCTCCAACCCTAAAGACAAGGAATTTTTCGAAAAAATAAATAACAGCAAGCTTAAAAATTCCAAGATCGCCGCATTTAGTATGACCCGCAGGCCGAATATCTCAGCCTCACAAGATACAAATATTGCCGCTCTTTTAAAATCAAAAGCCCAAGTAATTACTATCGTCGGCAAAACCTGGGATTTTCATGTCACTGAGGTTTTAAAAACTACATTAGATGAAAATCTGGCAATGATTAAAGATACGGTCAGCTTCCTGACAAAAAAAGGATTTGAAGTATTCTACGATGCCGAGCATTTTTTTGAAGCTTATAAGGCTAATAAAAATTATGCCTTGAAGACCTTGGTTGCCGCCCAGGATGCCGGAGCTACAGCAATTTGTCTTTGTGACACCAATGGTGGTTCTTTACCATCCCAGATTACCGATACAATTAAGGAGCTCAGACATATAATTAAAGTCGATCTAGGTATTCATTGCCATAACGACGCTGGGGTTGCTATTGCCAATTCTCTGGCAGCCATTGATGCGGGAGCATCGATCGTACAAGGTACGATCAACGGCTATGGAGAGCGCTGCGGAAATGCTGATCTGATCCCGATTATCGCCAATCTAAAAACTAAATTAAAAATTGATTGTGTACCTGATGTCGCATTAAAACAATTAACTCACCTATCGCATTTTGTCAGCGAGATCAGTAATATGCGTTCAAAAAACGAACAGCCTTTTGTAGGAGAATCAGCTTTTGCACATAAAGGCGGAATGCATATTAATGCGATCATGAAAAATCCACTGACCTATGAACATATCGATCCGGTTTTAGTCGGAAATAAGCGCAGGATCATAGTCTCTGAATTAGGAGGAAAAACCGGGATCTTGCTTAGAGCAAAAGACTTAAGCTATGATTTAAGTAAGGGGGATCCTAAAACCAAAAAAATTCTGGAATTAGTCCAGGCCTTGGAGCATAAAGGATTTCAATTTGAAGCTGCTGAAGCATCATTCCAGATATTAATGCAGAAGCACCTTAAAAAATTTAAAGGTTTCTTTACGCTAGAAGGATTCAAAGTAGTTATTGAAAAACGACAGGATAAAAAGATTACCTCGGAAGCGATTATAAAATTAAAGGTCAACGGAATTAAAGAGCACGCCGTATCTGAAGGAGATGGCCCGATCAATGCACTGGATAATGCCTTGCGTAAAGCGCTCAAAAATTTCTATCCTACTTTAGCTAAAATGCACCTGTCTGATTTTAAGGTCCGCGTCTTGGATGAAAAAGCAGGCACCGCCGCCAAGGTGCGCGTTTTAATCCAATCGCAGGACGAAAAAGATATCTGGAATACCATCGGTGTGCACGAAAATATAATTGAAGCCAGCTGGCAAGCTTTAGTCGACAGCGTCGAGTATAAACTTTTAAAAGATAGAAAATAATGATTGATGAGCTTTCCAAGCAATACAATCCTAAAATATCCGAGGATAAATGGTATAAGTTTTGGGAAGAAAATAAACTTTTCTCAAGCAAACCATCCCAGGATAAACTACCCTACTGCATAGTTATCCCTCCGCCCAATGTCACCGGAATTCTGCATATGGGCCATGCCTTAAATAACAGTATTCAGGACATCCTAATCCGCTACAAAAGAATGCAAGGCTTTGAATCTTTATGGATGCCGGGCACTGACCACGCCGGAATCGCCACTCAAAACGTAGTGGAAAAAGCTCTGGCCAAAGAAGGGTTAAAAAGGCAGGATTTAGGCCGTCAAAAATTCATCCAGCGGGTTTGGCAATGGAAAGAACAATACGGCTCAACTATAATTCATCAACTCAAGAAATTAGGAGCATCCTGCGACTGGAGCCGTGAGCGCTTCACAATGGATGAGGATTATTCGGCCTCGGTAGCTGAGGTATTTGTCGCACTCTATGAAAAAAAATTAATTTATCAGGGTAATTATATAATTAACTGGTGCCCGAGATGCCAAACCGCATTAAGCGATGAAGAGGCGGCACATGCAGAATTACAAGGCAGCCTTTATTACCTTAAATATCCGCTAAAAAATAATCCGCTTGAATTTATCACCGTGGCCACAACCCGGCCTGAAACTATGCTCGGTGATACTGCCGTAGCCGTAAACCCTAAAGATAAACGTTATAAGCAATATATCGGAAAAACATTAATCTTGCCGTTAATTAACCGTCAGATTAAAATTATTGCCGATGCATCGGTAGATATGGAATTTGGAACAGGGGCAGTAAAAGTAACTCCGGCGCATGACCCCAATGATTATGTTTTAGGGAAAAAACATAAATTAGATTTTATTAACGTCATGGCCCCTGATGCAACAATGAATGATGCGGCGCAAAAATACTCAGGGCTTGACCGTTTTAAAGCCAGAGAAGCGATATTGGAGGATTTAGGAGATTTAGGCCTGCTTGAAAAAATCAACCCGCATACGCTTTCCGCCGGACATTGCTACCGCTGCCACACGATCGTCGAGCCGTATTTATCTAAACAATGGTTTGTAAAAATGAAGCCTCTGGCCAGGCCGGCGATTGAGGCGGTAAAAAAAGGAAAAATAAAATTTCATCCGCAGCGTTGGACCAAGGTTTATCTGAACTGGATGGAAAACATCCAAGACTGGTGTATTAGCCGTCAGATCTGGTGGGGACACCGCATTCCTGTTTATTACTGTAAAAATTGCCGGCAAAAGAACCCTGAACAAGGCATCATTGTATCAGCAACCAAACCGGATAAATGCCCCAAATGTAAATCCGCTGACCTGTTCCAGGAAGAAGATGTTTTAGATACTTGGTTCTCCAGCTGGCTTTGGCCTTTTGCCACATTCTACTGGCCTAAAGAAAGCGCGGATTTAAAATATTTTTATCCCACCTCAACTTTAGTTACCGCTCCGGAAATCATTTTTTTCTGGGTCGCCCGGATGATCATGGCGGGATTTGAATTCAAAAAGCAGGCGCCTTTTAAAGATATTTATATTCACGGCACAGTGCGCGATGTCGAGGGAAAAAAGATGTCCAAGTCCCTGGGCAATGTTATTGACCCACTGGAGATCATTGATGAATACGGCGCTGATGCACTGCGCTTTAGCCTGATTTCGATAACTTCACAGGGCCAGGATGTATATTTAGCCAAAGAAAGATTTGAACAGGGGAGAAACTTTGCCAATAAGATCTGGAATGCTTCGCGCTTTGTTTTGGCGAATCTTAAACCGGAAGAGGTGAACGAAGACCTCTGCGTCTTTTTTAAAAAAGAGCAGTTGGATATTGTTAACCGCTGGATATTAAGCAGGTTCTATTCAACTTTAGATAAGGTAGGCAAGGAGCTGGATGGCTACAAATTTAATGAAGCGGCTAACAGTATCTATGCATTTTTCTGGCATGAATTCTGTGACTGGTACTTGGAGTTAATCAAGCCCCAAATAAATCAAAAACAAACCCAGGTAGTCATGTATAAGGTGCTGGAAAAAACCTTAAGGATGATCCATCCTTTTATGCCTTTTATAACTGAAGAGATCTGGCAGCGCCTTCCGCAAGCAAAGAATTCAATTATGCAACAGAGCTGGCCGCATCTGCAGAAAAACTTAATTAATATTAAAAACGAGCAGCTGATGCAGACGGCTTTTGAGATCATCAATACCATAAGAAATATGCGCGCTGAGTTAGATGTCGGGCTGCAAAACCGGGTTAATATTAAACTGGCCTTTAGCGATAAGCTCAAGCAAGAATCAACACAGGTGCTTTTTAACCATATCAAAAACCTGGCTAAAATTGATTCCTTAAGCATAACGGAAAAATATACCGCAGGAGTCAACGAATATGTGGTCTTGCTCAAAGATATGCATATTGCTATGCCTTTGGCAGGATTAGTTGATGCCGGAGCGCAAATTAAGAAAAATCAGTTAAAAATCGATAAATTAAAATCAGAGATTAAAAATAAAGAGGCAATGCTTGACAATAAAAATTTTACCCAACGTGCCCCTAAAGAGATTGTCGAGGCCGAAAGGACCAAGCTGGATGATATGGCTGGACAAATTGCTAAGCTAGAGGTGATTATAAATGGATTGCGCTAAATATTTTTTATCTGAAGCGAAGCCTAAAATCAACGCCAAAAACTTAAAATCAATCATTAAACAAGCCTTGATTGAAGATACCGGCAAAGGAGACATTACTACCGAGCTTACGCTTCCTAAAAATAAAAAAATAAGAGCGCAGATCATCGCTAAAGAAAATTTTCTGCTTTGCGGTATCGACGTTGCCAAAGAAATATTTAAAACTGTGGATCCTGGATTAAGTTTCTTACAAAAAGCTCAAGAAGGAAATCCGGTACATAATCAACAGGTAATTGCGGTGATATCCGGAAAAGCGAGCAGCATTCTTAAAGGAGAACGGGTTGCCTTGAATTTATTATCATTACTTTCCGGAGTAGCCACCAAAACACGCAGGTTTGTCCGGGCCATTGGCGCATTAGAAACAAAAATTACCGATACCCGCAAAACCATCGCCGGTTTAAGAGAGCTGCAAAAATATGCGGTGAGAATCGGAGGAGGCTATAACCACAGGATCAGCTTGGATGAGATGCTTTTAGTAAAAGATAATCACTTAAAAATCCTCGGAGGATACACCAAGCTTCCCGATGCGCCGAGCGGTTACAAAATCGAGCTTGAAACTCAAAGCCTGCAGGAATTCAGGCACGCCTTGAGCCTTAATCCGGATATCATCATGCTCGATAATATGAAAATCAAAGATATCAAGAAGGCCGTGAAAATCAGAAATGACGCTTACCCTAAAAACAAAAAGCCTCTTTTAGAGGCAAGTGGAGATATGCATCTGGGTAATATCAAAAAATACGCCGCATGCGGAGTTGATATTATTTCCATAGGTGAGCTGACTGATTCGGTAAAAAGCGTAGATATCAGCCTAGAGGTTAATGGATAAATTTAAATTAGTTTCACGCTTCAAACCATCCGGTGACCAACCCAAAGCAATCCGTGAACTTTCTAGCGGTATACGCAATAAGAAACCATATACAACGCTTTTGGGAGTAACCGGAAGCGGCAAGACCTTTACCTTAGCTAATGCAATCGCCAAAATAAACTTGCCGACCCTGGTAATTTCACATAATAAAACATTAGCTGCCCAACTTTATTCTGAGTTTAAAGAATTCTTCCCGCATAATGCAGTCGAGTATTTTGTCAGTTATTACGATTACTATCAGCCGGAAGCTTATATTCCTTCTACAGACACTTACATCGAAAAAGATTCCTCGATTAATGAAAGACTGGATCGCCTTAGGCTTTCTACAACCACTTCTTTAATGAGCCGTCGGGATGTGATTGTCGTCGCTTCTGTCTCTTGCATTTATAATTTGGGCTCACCGAGCGACTATAAAGATATGCTGTTAATTTTAGAAACCGGACAATTACTTAATCGCGATGAATTAATTTTAAAACTTATTCAGATCCAATATGAACGCAATGATTACGAATTCAAACGCGGTAAGATCAGGGTGCGCGGAGATGTGGTTGAAGTATTCCCCTCTTACACCGAACAAGCTTTACGCATAGAATTAAAAGGTGATTTAATAGCTAAAATCTCGGTAATTGAACCGGTATCCGCAAAAATAATCTCTTCAATTAATAAAATTGCTGTTTATCCGGCCAAGCATTTTATTGCTGCAAAGAATAAAATAACTTCGGCAATAAAATCCATCAAAGCCGAGCTAGCGGTGCAGCTAAAAATTTTGAAAGAAAAAAATAAATTACTTGAAGCTCAACGCCTGGAATCCCGTACCAACTATGATTTAGAGATGCTCAAAGAGATCGGCTATTGCCATGGCATAGAAAATTATTCACGCCACTTAAACGGCTTGCCTGCAGGAAGCCGCCCGTATTCCATGATCGATTATTTCCAAGGGGATTTTTTAACCATCATCGATGAATCCCATGCAACGATTCCGCAGATAAGGGGGATGTATGCCGGAGACAGGGCCCGGAAAGAAACCTTGGTAAATTACGGCTTTAGATTGCCTTCATGCCTGGATAACCGCCCGCTAAAATTTGAAGAATTTAACCGGCTGGTAAAACAGCTGGTTTTTGTTTCAGCAACCCCGGATGAATATGAGTTAAAATTAAGTAAAAATGAAATTACCGAACAGATCATCAGGCCTACGGGTTTAATTGACCCTGAAATTATCATTAAACCTTCAGAAGGACAAATTCAGAATTTAATCCAACAGATTAAAGCAAGAGCTAAAAATAATCAGCGGACGCTGGTAACCACACTTACCAAAAGAATGTCCGAAGATCTGGCTACTTACCTGAGTGAAAACGGAATAAAAGTTAAATATCTCCACTCTGAAATACAAACGATTCAACGCTCAGTAATCCTAAGAGAGTTACGGCAGAAAAAATTTGACTGTCTGGTGGGGATCAACCTTTTACGTGAGGGGCTGGATTTACCTGAGGTTTCCCTGGTTGCTATTCTGGATGCAGACAAGGAAGGGTTCCTGCGCTCGGCTACCAGCCTAATCCAGGTAGCAGGTAGAGCGGCGCGCAATATCGACGGAACGGTGATCATGTACGCCGATACAATTACCGGCTCAATGAAAAAAGCAATCAGCGAAAGCCGGAGGCGTAGAATCATCCAGCTAGAATATAACCAAAAAAATAAAATTACACCCCGTTCAATTAAAAGATCGATCAAAGAAGGTATTGAAAATCTAGAAGAGGCCTCAGAGTTCGTCAGAGAGTTAACCGGAGAACCCAAAGAGCAATATCAGTTGCATAAGTATATATCTGAGTTAGAATATGAAATGGAATTATCCGCCAGGAATTTACAATTTGAAAAAGCAGCCGTCCTAAGGGATAAGATAAAGGAATTAAAAGATGCTACTGGCAATTGATATCGGCAATACTAATATATCCTTCGGAATATTTAAAGGAAAAAAGCTCAAAAATAAATTCGATATCCCTGCAGACACATATTCAAAATCGAAACTTCTAAAAAAAATAGGGGTCGTCAGGCCCGGATTATTTGACATTGCCATATGCAGTGTCGTGCCTAAACTAACCAGGCTCCTACAGCGCGATTTAGAATCTTTAACCGGTCAAAAAGCATATATAATAGGTAAGAACTTAAACATTCCCATAAATAACCGTTATTATAAACCGGCGCAACTAGGCCAGGACCGGCTGGTGAATGCTTATGCTGCCATTAAGCTTTATAAAACACCTTTAATTGTAATTGATTCCGGTACCGCCGTTACTTTTGATGTGGTTGGCAGCAACCAGGCCTATTTAGGAGGTTTGATCAGCCCCGGGATGAAAATTTCTTTTGAGGCTTTAAAAGAGAAAACAGCATTATTGCCGTTAGTAAAATTAGGCGCCCCTAAAATACTTATCGGCCGTTCAACTAAAGCAAGCATACTCAGTGGGGTTGTTTTTGGTATAGCAGGCATGGTTAAAGAGTTAGTCAATAGAGTCAAAAAAGATATCGGGGAAAATGCAACGGTTATCGGTACCGGGGGAAACATCAATCTGATAAAAAAATATTCAAGGCTAGAATTAAAAATCGAAACAGAATTAACTTTAAAAGGAATTAATTTTATTTATGAAAATAAAATTTAAATTTAAAATCGGCTATTTAATAGTTGCCATTTCTGTATTAAATCTTTATGCCTGCTTTGCAGATGATACTAGTAATGGCTCAGGAGCTGCTTTTGAAGAAGCGCTAAAGAATTATGAATCGTATAAACAAAAAGAGCAAGATGAAGTGGCCAAAAAAATTAACGTCACTTTAAACCAGGTAATCGAAGATTGGGTTGCCCAAGCCAAGCAGAACCAGGATAACCTCATTGGAAACCGGCTTGAGCAAAACTGGGAAAAATTAGCATTATATTTTCCGATTTCACCGGTTTATTATGACTATTATCTGAGAGGATACCGATATAATGTAATTAAAGACGATGTGGTAAAATCCGATTCAATCACCTCTCCTTATAAGGCCAGCGCAAACATAAGAGAAGAGCTTTATGTTGAAAAACACCATTCTCCGGATATCAGCGATAGGAACCCGTATTTTTTTACGGTTACTACAGTTTATCACTTGAATTTTGAGTATCGGCAGAATAAACTTGAGCTAATTAATACTGATAAAAAAATTACTAATATCGAAAATACCGCCCCGGTTGAGATAAAAAAGCAATTTCTTTAATAAAAAACTCTTGACAAGAATTTTTTTTTATTTATAATTAGCAGTCTGGGAAAAGGATTGCTAATTCCAAATTAACCGTTTCAATTTTGGAGGTGACAGGATGGAAATAAAACCATTAGGTGATCGCATTGTCGTTAAGCCTTTGGAAGCGGAAAACAAAAGCAAGGGTGGAATTCTTTTGCCTGATACGGCTAAAGAAAAACCACAAGAGGCTAAAGTTGTGGCAGTCGGTAAAGGCAAAGTGCTGGAAAATGGCACTGTACAAGCCCCCGAAGTAAAAGTTGGCGATAAGGTATTGTACGGAAAGTATTCCGGTAATGAAATTACCACCAAAGAAGGAGAAGAGCTGTTGATTTTACGCGAAGAGGATATTTTAGCGATTATTAAATAAATTCTCCCCCCACGAATTATGGCGGAGAATTTATCCTGAGGAGCGCTAGCGACGAAGGATCAAATCAATAGGAGGTAACATGGCAAAGCAATTGTTGTATAGTGATGAGGCGCGCCGCAAGATTTTAAGCGGTGTTGAACAGTTGGCCGCGACAGTCAAGGTAACTTTAGGGCCAAAAGGAAGAAATGTCGTAATTGATAAGAAATTTGGTTCTCCGACCATAACTAAAGACGGGGTAACCGTAGCCAAAGAAATTGATCTGGAGGATCCCTTTGAAAATATGGGCGCCCAGATGGTCAAAGAAGTAGCTGAAAAAACTTCTGATATCGCAGGAGACGGCACCACGACCGCTACTGTTCTAGCAGAATCGATCTATCGTGAAGGATTAAAAAATGTTACTGCCGGTTCAAACCCGATGGAGTTAAAGCGCGGAATTGAAAAAGCAGTTGCAAAGATTGTTGAAGAATTAGGTAAGCTTTCCACTCCGATCAAAGATAAGAAAGAGATTGCTCAAGTTGCCAGTATCGCCGCTAACTCCGATATGAATATCGGAGAGTTAATTGCCGAAGCAATGGATAAAGTCGGTAAAGACGGAGTGATCACGGTTGAGGAAGCAAAATCTACTGCCACAACCCTAGATGTCGTAGAAGGTATGCAGTTTGATCAGGGATATCTCTCTCCTTATTTTGTTACTGATGCCGAAAGAATGGAAGTGCTTTTAGAGGATGCCTATATTCTCATCTATGAGAAAAAGATATCTTCAATTAAAGATATACTTCCGTTATTAGAAAAAATCGCCCGTGTCAGCAAGCCGTTAATGATTATTGCCGAGGAAGTTGACGGAGAAGCTTTGGCAACCTTAGTTGTCAATAAAATTCGCGGGACATTTGTGGCTTGTGCAGTCAAAGCTCCGGGTTATGGCGACAGACGTAAAGCCATGCTCGAAGATATCGCCATTCTTACCGGCGGTAAAGCCATCACCGAGGATCTGGGAATTAAACTTGAGAACATTGACATCGAAGATCTGGGACGTGCTAAAAAAATAAAGATCGATAAAGAAAATACCACGATTGTCGAAGGCGCTGGTAAAGATACCTCGATTAAAGCCAGAATCAGCCAACTAAAGAAACAGATCGAAGATACTGATTCGGATTATGATAAAGAAAAATTACAGGAACGTCTGGCTAAATTAGCCGGAGGAGTAGCGGTAATTAATGTCGGCGCTGCTACCGAAACCGAAATGAAAGAAAAGAAAGCCCGCGTAGAAGATGCATTGCACGCAACCCGCGCAGCTACTCAGGAAGGAATCGTTCCCGGAGGCGGCGTAGCATTAATTCGCGCAATCGCGGCTTTAGACAAATTAAAGTTAGAAGGCGATGAGAAAATCGGTTTAAACATCGTGAAACGCGCTATTGAGGAGCCTTTAAGACAGATTGCTCAAAATGCCGGCTTAGAAGGTTCTGTAGTCGTTCAAAGGATCAAGCAGGAAAAAACTAATATTGGTTACGATGTCAGTCAGGATTCTTATGTAGACATGATCGAAGCCGGTGTTATCGATCCTACTAAAGTAACCCGCTCAGCATTACAAAATGCTGCCAGCATTGCTGCATTATTGCTTACAACTGAAGCTGTAATTGCAGACAAGCCGGAAAAAGGTGACAAGATGCCTGCAATGCCAGGTGGTATGGGCGGCGGCATGGGCGGCATGGGCGGAGGAATGTATTAAGCCCTAAAAATAAGCAAACCAAAAGACCCTGTTTCCCAGGTAATCGGGAAACAGGGTCTTTTTTTAAAATAATGGAAACGGTACCATTATTAAAATATGTATTGACAAATAGCGTTGATTAGTATAAAATTTGTAATCCTTTCGCTATTTTCCGTAGGTGAGGCTAAATTTCCATAACTTATTACTTAATAATGGTTTAATACTATAATTTAGGAGAATTTAAGATGGCAGAGTGGATAGGTATAAACAGGCGTGCAAGAAGGTGTTATGGTTTTGATGAGATCGCCTTAGTGCCCGGAGCCCAAACCGTAAACCCCAACGAAGTCAATACCAACTTTGATTTTAACGGTAAGAAATTTAAGATACCTATCTTAGCTGCGGCCATGGACGGAGTGGTAGATGTAAAATTCGCTATTCAGATGTCCAGGCTGGGAGGAATTGCTGTACTAAATCTTGACGGGATCCAAACCCGTTATGAAAATCCGGATGAGGTCCTTGAAGAGATCTCCAAAACGACCCCGCAAAAAGCCACCGAACTAATTCAAAAAGTTTATACCACTCCTATAAAAGAGAAGCTCATATCAAAGAGAGTCGCGGAGATTAAAAGAGCCAGGGCTTTTGCCTGTGTCAGCTGCATCCCGGCAAATGCCGATAAGTTTTCGAAATTAGCGATTGCCGCAGGAGCGGATGTTTTTGTTATTCAATCCACAGTGACCACCATCAAGCACGTTTCTACTCAATATAAAACCTTAAATTTAATAAAATTTTGTAAATCGATAAAAATTCCAGTCATTTTAGGTAACTGCGTAACCTATGAAACCACCTTAGAGCTTATGGAAACCGGAGCCAGCGGCCTTTTGATCGGAGTCGGCCCGGGTGCAGCTTGCACAACCCGCGGCGTATTAGGAATCGGGGTACCGCAAGTAACCGCAACTGTTGATGCCGCAGAAGCACGTAATTTTCATTATAAACGCACGGGAAAACATGTCTCCATCATTACTGACGGAGGAATGAACCGCGGAGGAGATATTTGCAAAGCTTTTGCCTGCGGAGCTGATGCAGTAATGATTGGTTCAAGTTTTTCCCGCGCCCAGGAAGCTCCCGGAAGAGGTTTTCACTGGGGCATGGCTACTTCACATGTTAACTTACCGCGGGGAACACGTATTCAAGTCGGTACCACCGGCACATTAAAAGATATTTTATTAGGCCCCGCCAAGGTAGATGACGGTTCACAAAATCTGCTCGGGGCTTTAAAAACATCCATGGGTTCACTAGGAGCTTCTAATTTAAAGGAAATGCATGACGTAGAGATAATCATCGCGCCTTCAATCCAGACCGAAGGAAAAATCTTTCAAGTCGGCCAAAGAGTAGGGATGGGAAAATGACCAAACAAACAATATTAATCTTAGATTTCGGTTCTCAATACACGCAATTAATTGCCCGCAGAGTAAGGGAAAGTAAAGTTTTTTCAAAAATTATCCCGTACAATACTCCGGCAAGCGAAATCGCCGCTTTAGCTCCCAAAGGCTTAATTCTCTCCGGCGGACCGGCTTCAGTTACCGATAAAAAATCCCCTTATCCGGATTTAAAAATTTTTAAATTAGGTATCCCTATTCTTGGTGTCTGTTACGGAATGCAGGTTATCTGTGAGATGCTCGGGGGTAAAGTCAAACATACCCGTGAACGGGAGTATGGAAAAACAGAACTATTTATTGATGATAACCGCGATCTCTTCAGCCACATGCCGGGTAATTTTACCTGTTGGGCAAGCCACGGAGATTACGTAACCAAGATGCCCGCGGGTTTTCATACGATTGCCCATACCGTCAATACTCCGATTGCCGCCATCTCAAATCAGAAAAGAAAAATATTTGCCGTACAGTTCCATCCGGAGGTAACCCACACCGAAAAAGGCAATCAGATCTTAAGTAATTTTTTATTTAAAGCCTGTGGAGCTTCAGGCAGATGGACAATGCAGTCATTTGTCAAAGAATCTATTGATACGCTTAAAAAAACTATCGGTAAAAAAGATAAGGTTGTCTTAGGATTAAGCGGAGGGGTTGATTCCTCGGTTGCGGCGTTATTAATCCACAAATCCATCGGCCGAAACTTGCGTTGTATCTTTATTGATAACGGCTTGCTTAGAAAAGGAGAAGCCGAACAGGTCAGAAGCGTTTTTAAGGATCTCTACCATTTAAATATAAGTTTTGTTAATCGCAGCAAAAGATTTCTTGACCGCTTAAAAGGAATAACCGACCCTGAAGAAAAGAGAAAAATAATCGGGGATGAATTCGTTAAGGTCTTTGAAGAAGAGGCCAAGAAAACAAAAGGCGTAAAATATCTGGGACAAGGCACCCTTTATCCGGATGTGATTGAATCGATTTCTCCGGCCGGCGGGCCAAGCAGAAAGATTAAAAGTCATCATAATGTCGGTGGCCTGCCCGCCCAAATGAAACTTAAACTTATTGAGCCACTCAGAGAAATATTTAAAGATGAAGCGCGCGAGATTGGCAAACAGCTTGGCCTACCTGAAAATATTATCCAACGTCAGCCATTTCCGGGGCCGGGGCTGGCGGTTAGAATTGTCGGTGATATAACCGCTGAACGTCTTGAACTTTTACGCGAGGCGGATAAACGCGTAATTGAAGAAATTTCTAAGGCCGGCCTTTATGAACAGATCTGGCAATCTTTTGCCGTCCTACTGCCGATTAAAAGCGTAGGAATAATGGGTGACGAACGTACTTATGAGAATGTCGCGGCCTTGCGCTGTGTCTCCAGCTTTGACGGTATGACTGCAGACTGGGTTAAACTGCCTTATGAAGTCATGGAAAAAATCTCCAATCGCATCATCAACGAAGTAAAAGGAATTAATCGGGTTGTTTACGATATAAGCTCCAAACCACCAGCGACTATTGAGTGGGAATAAAAACTCCTACACCTTAAGCTTTCCATGTCCGGTTCTGAATTTATCCATCTGCATTTGCACACCCAATACAGCCTCCTTGACGGAGCCTGCCGGATACCCGAAATACTCTCCATTGCTAAAAATTATAAAATGGATTCTCTGGCCATTACCGACCACGGAAGCATGTTCGGGGCGATTGAGTTCTATCTGGAAGCGCAAAAAGCCGGAATCAAACCGATTATCGGTTGCGAAGTTTACGTTGCCCCGCAAAGCAGATTAGATAAAGGCGGCAGCGGAATAGAGGATGCGGCCAACCATTTAATTCTTTTAGCCCGTGACGAAGAAGGTTACCGCAATTTAATGAAGCTTGTTTCAATCGGCTATTTAGAAGGATTTTATTACCGGCCGCGCATTGATAAAGAAGTACTCGCCCAGCATGCTCAAGGATTAATCGGTTCAAGTGCCTGCCTAAAAGGAGAAATTGCTTCCCTTATTTTACAAAAACGTTTTAATGACGCTTTAAAAGCAGCAGACACTTACCAAAATATTCTTGGTAAAGGAAATTTTTATCTAGAAATTCAAGGTAACTCCATCCCCGAACAAAAAATTGCCAATGCAGGAATGGTGAAGATCTCCGAACAGTCGGGAATACCGTTAGTTGCAACTAACGACGTGCATTATCCCACCAAAGATAAAGCCCAGGCCCATGAAGCCTTGCTTTGCATCCAAACTCAAACCACTCTTGATGACCCCAAACATATGCGTTTTCAGACGGATGAATTTTACTTTACCTCTCCTGAAGAAATGAAGAAATTGTTCAAAGATTACCCTCAGGCAATAAAAAATACCGTGGAGATAGCCAAACGCTGTAATTTGGAATTAGATTTCAGAAAAATGCATTTGCCTAAATATGTTCCCCCGGAAGGCAAGGATAAAGAGAAGTTTTTACTTGAGCTTTGCGAAAGAGGCTTAACCGATAAAAATTTAAGAAACCTCCCTGAAGTACAAATACGCTTGGATCATGAATTAAAAATCATTCGCGACATGGGTTTTATCAGCTACTTTTTGATTGTTTGGGATTTTATTCATTACGCTAAAAGCCAGGGTATTCCTGTCGGCCCGGGAAGAGGGTCAGCTGCCGGAAGCCTGGTAAGTTTTCTTTTAGAAATAACCGATTTGAACCCTTTAAAATACGGCCTGCTTTTTGAACGTTTTCTGAATCCTGAACGTATGGGTTTACCGGATATCGATATTGATTTTTGTTATGAACGCCGGCAGGAGGTCATTGATTATGTAACTGCCAAATACGGACAGGAAAATGTCGCACAAATTATTACTTTTGGAACCATGCAAGCGCGCGCGGTTACCCGCGATGTCGGACGCGTTATGAGCATTGCTTATGCGGATGTTGACCGGATCGCTAAAATGATCCCGGCAGAACTTGATATGTCCCTTAAGAAAGCACTGGAGACTACGCCGGAGCTAAACAATCTCTATAAAAATGATCCGCAAATAACCAAACTGATCAATACTGCCTTGTCTTTAGAAGGATTAAACCGGCATGCTTCAGTGCACGCCGCCGGGGTAATTATCGCTGACAAACCGTTAAATAACTATATGCCGATATTTAAAACCGGGGATGATCAAATCACCACCGGCTACAGCATGGGGACGCTGGAAAAGATCGGTTTGCTTAAAGTTGACTTTCTTGGTTTGCGAACATTAACCGTAATTAATGAAACTCTGAAACTGATTAAAAAAATTCACGGCATAGAAATAGATCTTGAAAAGCTTCCTTTAGATGATGCTAATACTTATAAGCTGTTAGCTTCAAGCCATACGATCGGAATATTTCAGGTAGAAAGTTCAGGCATGCGCGATCTGCTTAAAAAATTAATCCCTGAACGCTTTGAAGATCTAATCGCGCTCCTTGCGTTATACCGGCCCGGCCCGATTGGCTCAGGAATGCTCGATGATTTCATGACGCGTAAACACGGAACCAATCCGATTAGATATGAACACCCGAAACTTGAACCTATTCTTAAAGAAACCTACGGAATTATGGTTTATCAGGAACAAATTATGCAAGTCGCCTCTGTTTTAGCGGGATTCTCACTTGCCCAGGCAGATATTTTACGTAAAGCCATGGGTAAGAAGATTCCGGAAGTTATGGAAAAGGAACGTAAAAATTTTCTCAACGGTTGTATTAAAAATGGAATTAAAGAAAGTATCTCTAGTAAAATATTTGATTTGATCGAGTATTTTTCCGGATACGGTTTTAACAAAAGCCATAGTACAGCTTACGCCTTGATTTCCTACCGCACCGCCTATTTAAAAGCAAATTATCCGGTAGAGTTTATGACGGCCTTACTTACTTCAGAACGCGACAATACAGATAAGATCGTCGAATATGTGAATGAATCAGTTAGAATGGGATTAAAAGTGCAACCGCCGGATATCAATGAAAGCGATGTCCTTTTTAAGGTAGAGGATGAAAAAACTATACGTTTTGGCCTCTTGGCAATCAAAAACGTCGGCCGTGGCGCCGCTGAATCTATTGTTAAGGCCCGGGGAAACGGGAAATTTAAAGTATTGGAAGATCTTTGTCATAACCTGGATTTAAGATTGGTCAACCGCAAGGTTCTGGAGAGCCTGATTAAATGCGGGGCGTTGGATTATTTCGGTAAATCCCGGGCCGGCATGTTGGCCAGCCTTGATCTACTACTTGAGCTGGCGCAGAAAACGCAAAAGGAGAAATCAAGCGGACAACTTTCATTCTTTGATCAAAGTATGAATGAAAGCGGGCTTAAAAAAACGGAAAATAATTTACCGCATGTAAAAGAATGGGCGGAGCCGCAATTACTTGCCTTTGAAAAAGATATGCTGGGTTTCTACGTCAGCGGCCACCCCTTGGCCCGCTATGCCAAACAGCTTAAACGTTTTGTTTCCTGCTCCACATCTAGCCTGCATGAACATAAGGATCAGGATATCATCAAAATCGTCGGATTAATCGTGAAGATTAAACTGACGGTAACCCGGGCAAAACAGGAAAAAATGGCGATCTTAAAAATCGAAGACCTGGAAGGCTCAATCGAAGCGTTGGTTTTTCCCCGGGCTTTCAATAAAATAAATTCTTATATTCAGCCCAACAGTATCGTACATATCCGGGGCGTACTGGACCTTAAACAGGATACTCCAAAAATAATCGTTGAGGATATGTTCCCGTTTGAAAAAATTTATAAATTAATTACGGGGATGAATATTAATTTAAGTGGTATCAGAGAAAACATCTTTGATTCTCTAAAAACACTGCTGGGTGACTACCGGGGCAATATTCCTGTATATTTACGCCTGGATACACCGGCAAAATCACGGGTTCAGCTGGTAGTCGGAGAGGGACTCTATGTCTCTCCTAATGAAAAGCTTATTCAGGATTTAGATGAATTACTGGGTGAAGAACGATTATCTCTGATGATCTAGTTTTTTCTTGACACCCTAACTTTTTGCTGTTACTATAGTTAGCAACAGGAGGGCTAAAAATGACTAAAAAAGATATTGTCTTAAAAGTATCTGACGATACTAATTTAAAGCAAATAGATGTGAAAGAAGTTGTGCAAAAGACCTTTGATTGTATTATTGATGCCTTAGTCAGAGGTGAAAAAATCGAATTACGTAATTTTGGTGTTTTTAAAGTTAAGCAGAGGAGAAGCCGCACAGGCAGAAATCCACGTACTAATCAGGTTATTCCTGTCCCACCCAGAAAAGTAGTTGTCTTCAAAGCTGGCTTGGAAATGAAACAAAAAATAAAGTAAGTCTATTTAAAAACTAAAAAAATAACTAATGTTTAAAAGAGTCCCCGGCACTAAAGATATTCTTCCTAACGAAACGCCTTCCTGGCAAAGAATTGAAACAGAGGCACGTAAGGTATTTTCTCTTTATAATTATCAGGAGATTAGAACTCCAATAATCGAAGACGCTGCGCTTTTTAACCGCACCTTAGGGGCAACTACCGAAATCGTCCAGAAACAAATGTTCATCATTCATAACCAAGAGGACACTTACGCCTTACGGCCGGAAGGAACTGCTTCAATTGTGCGCAGCTATCTTGAGAACAGCCTGGACAAAACGAGCGGTTTTACCAAATTATATTATATCGGGCCGATGTTCCGCCTTGAGCGGCCGCAAAAAGGAAGATTACGCCAGTTCCATCACATTGGCTGCGAAGCAATCGGCTCTCAAGACGCAGCTCTTGATGTAGAGGTAATCGCTTTAGCTAGCCAACTTCTGGAAAATTTCGGTATCACCGGCTATAAAATTATCCTCAACAGCCTGGGTTGCCTGAAAGATAAACAGGCTTTAAGTTCAGAGCTAGAAAAAAACTTATCGGAAAAATCAAAAGAACTCTGCTGTGATTGTCAGGAAAGGCTTAAAAAAAATGTTTTAAGGGTACTTGACTGTAAAAATGAAAAGTGCCGCTTGATCGTTAAGGAGCTTTCGGTTAATCAATCACATCTTTGTCCGGATTGCCTGAGCCATTTTGAAGAAGTAAAAAAAGGCTTAAAACTTTTAAATATTCCATTTGAAATACAGGATCATCTGGTGCGCGGGCTGGATTACTACAACCGTACGGTATTTGAAATCACGCATAGCAATTTAGGAAGTCAGGATGCCATCGCCGCCGGAGGCCGTTACAATAATCTCGTCCGTGAATTAGGAGGCCCTGAACTGGGGGGGATAGGTTTTGCTTTCGGCGTGGAAAGATTATTTTTAGCCGCAGGAGAACGAGTAGCTAATTCACAAAAAAAATTAATCTACTTGATTACTCTAGGTGAAGCCGCAAAAGAAACCGGCATCAAAATATTAAATCAACTGCGTAAAAATAATATCGCCTGCGATACGGATTATTTAAGCAAATCTTTAAAAGGAGCATTGCGTGCTGCCAATGATGCGGCTGCGAATTTAGTTTTAATCCTGGGGGATGATGAATTAAAAAATAATATTATTACCCTTAAAGATATGTCACAAAGCACTCAAAAAGAAGTTAAGCTCGAGGATCTAGTAGAGGAACTAAAATGTTAATGACACATACTTGCGGCCAGTTGGCCGCTTTAGACCTAGGTAAAACTGTTACGCTTTGCGGATGGGTAGCCAATCGGCGCGACCACGGTAAATTAATCTTCATCGACATCCGCGACCGCTATGGCTTAACCCAGGTAGTTTTTATTCCTAAAGAATCCGGTGAGGCTTATAAATTAGCCCAAGAGCTCAGAAGCGAATTCGTAATCAAATTAACCGGCATGGTAAATAAACGCCCCGCCGGAACAATTAATCCGAAACTAGCCACCGGTGAAATAGAAATTTTAGCCAAAGAGCTAGAAATCTTAAATCCCAGCAATACCCCGCCTTTTGAAATTCAGGAGGATACCGAAATAACCGAAGAGCTCCGCCTTAAATACCGCTATTTAGACTTAAGAAGGAATAAAGTTTTTAATAATCTTATTTTGCGCAGCAATCTTTATAAAATCCTCCGTAACTACTTAGGGAATAAAAATTTCATCGAATGCGAAACTCCGCTACTCACTAAATCTACCCCGGAAGGCGCCCGCGACTATCTAGTCCCTTCAAGAGCAAGCTTAGGAAAATTTTTCGCTTTACCTCAATCTCCGCAATTATTCAAACAGATTCTTATGGTCGCCGGGATCCAAAGTTACTACCAAATCGCAAAATGTTTCCGTGATGAGGATTTGCGCGCGGACCGTCAACCTGAGTTCACCCAGCTGGATATTGAGATGTCCTTTGTCAGCGAAGAAGATATTTTTTCTTTGACTGAAGAGTTGATGAAAACTGTCTTTAAAGAGTTGAAAAATATAGACATCTTGACTCCTTTTCCACGGATAAGCTACGATGAAGCTATGCATAAATATAAATCGGATAAACCTGACCTAAGAGGCGAAACAAAAACAGAGTTTGCTTTTTGCTGGGTTGTGGATTTTCCCCTTTTCAAATTTAATGCGGAAGAGAAGCGCTGGGAAAGCGAGCACCATCCATTTACGGCGCCGCATCAGAAAGATTTAGAAAATTTAGAAACTGCTCCCGAAAAAATTAAATCTCGTTCATATGATTTGGTCTTAAACGGAATGGAACTGGGAAGCGGTTCAATCAGGATACATCAACAGGAACTTCAAGAAAAAATATTTAACATTATCGGAATAAAAAAAGAGGAGGCCACTAAGCGTTTCGGTTTTCTCCTTGAAGCTTTTCAGTTCGGCGCACCTCCCCATGGAGGAGTGGCTTTTGGATTAGACAGGTTATTGGCAATACTTTCTGCAGAATCAAGTATTCGCGAAGTAATTACTTTTCCTAAAACTTCGGCTGCATACTGCCCATTAACCAGCGCGCCAACGGAGATTGAAGATAGACAATTAAAAGAATTAGGTTTAACGATTAGAAAAGGAGGGTAATAAGATGGGCAGAGCTAAGTTTTTAGGATTTTGTGTGTTGGGATTAAGTCTAGCACTATCAGGGTGTGTAACCAGGACCTATAATTTAACCCGCGACCGGGTTGATCAGGACCTATCTTCGAGCTCAGGAAACAGGGGATATCTTATGGGTAATGCTCCCGAAGTAAAAGACAGAGATACTACCCGTAAGGTCAGAGTCTTTGAAATAGAGTTTGGAAAAGGAAATAAATCTGATGTAAAATGCCCGGCAACTACGCCTTTGGCAAGCGTAACTGATGAGCCGATGATGATACAGGAACAAGTAACCCAGATGGAAGCTGTAAGCATGAGCTTTGAAAAATATACCGTAGCTAAAAATGATACTTTACAAAAAATTTCCCAAAAGTTTTTCGGCACCACAAAAAAATGGCCGAAGATCTACGATGCAAATAGAGATGTTCTCTCGGGACCGGATAAACTGTATCCCGGACAGGTTCTCAATATTCCCGTAAGAAGCGAAAAAATCGTAGAAACGGAAATAAATCTTAAATAAGCACTGATAAAAATCTAGCGAAATCTTTATGGATAAAATCGTTCGTCTGCAATCCCAACAAGAAGCGCAGGGGCTTATCGGAGCTCATGATGTTAATCTTAAGAATATCGAAAGGGAACTTAAGGTTAAGATTCTTTTGCGCGGCGAACATCTCAAAATCAGCGGAAGCGCTTCCAACATTAAAAAAGCCGGTGAATTAATAGAATACCTGCTTAGCGGACTGCGTTCGGGAAATGACGAAATCGGTGAGACTGATTTAAGCTGTATGATCTCTGATTTAAAAAAGAAAAAGAAGATTCCTCAAGTCGGGCAATTAGATCCCGGAATCACCCGCTCCTGGGCAGGCAAACAAATCGGGCCAAAAACCACAGGGCAAAGGGAATACGTAGAGGCAATCCATAAACATGATATTGTCTTTGGCGTCGGCCCTGCCGGTACAGGCAAAACGTATCTGGCGATGGCCTGCGCAGTCGAAGAACTAAAAAAACAACAGGTACGCCGGATAATACTGACCCGGCCGGCAATTGAGGCAGGGGAATCACTGGGATTTCTTCCCGGAGATATGCAAGCTAAAATTTCCCCATACCTGAGGCCACTCTATGATGCTTTATACGATATGATGGATCCGGCGCGTATCGAAAAATATATTGAAAGCGGAATAATTGAAGTGGCTCCGCTGGCCTATATGAGAGGCAGAACATTGAATGACGCCTTTATTATTCTGGATGAAGCCCAGAATTGTACCGCCGAACAGATGAAAATGTTTTTAACCCGTTTAGGATTTGATTCTAAAGCAGTAATTACCGGAGATCTAACCCAAAGCGATCTTCCGCAAGGCAAGCCGATCGGCCTGCTCCAGGCTCAGGAGATACTTAAAGAAGTTAACGGGATTAAATTTATTTATTTTTCCGGCTCTGATGTGGTCAGACACTCATTAGTGCAAAGGATTATTGAAGCCTATGAAAAAGCTGCTCAATAAGAAAAATCTTTACCCCATTGGAATCGGCGTATTGCTAATATTCTTTAGTTATATAATCCGCTTGAACCCGGCGATACTATTCTCTTTAATCGTTATTTATTTATGTTTTAAAAAGAGATTTTCAGATATCCGGAGCGCGAATTTACTAAACTTAGGCCTTCTTTATCTAATATCTTTTGTCATCGGGTATAGCCTGCTTAAAAACGGGATGTCGATTTATTATGTTCCAATTGCGATTATCTCGATGCTCAGCGTGCTTCTGTTCAACAATCTTGAAATCGCCTATTTTCTTTCGCTAACAACATCGTTATCACTGGCAATTTTGGCCCCGGAACCGTTTAAAGCCTGGTTTATTTTTATAACTTCCTGTGCCGTGGCGATATTGATCGTTGGAGGAGCGCGAAAACGCACCCGGGTAATTCAAGCAGGTTTTATCGCAGGAGTTGCTCAATTAGCCGCTTTGATTTTGCTTGAATCTTTTTTTAACTACCAATACCCCCAAAGATATCTCATCATTTTAATCAACGGCTTAGTCTGCGGAATGATTACTTTAGGAATCCTGCCCTTATTTGAATACTTATTCCGCACCGTAACTAACATTAGCCTACTAGAGCTAGCAGATTCAAATCAACCGATCTTACAACGCATGATCCTGGAAGCTCCCGGGACCTATCACCATAGCCTTATTGTCGGCAACCTTGCGGATGCGGCCTGCTCTGCAATAGGAGCCAACGGCCTTTTAGCCCGAGTCGGTGCCTATTATCACGATATCGGAAAATTACAAAAACCGGAATATTTTATCGAAAATCAAAATATCAAAGCAAACGCTCACGATGATCTTTCTCCGACAATGAGCAAATTAATCATTATGAACCACATCAAAGAAGGTTTAGAGCTTGCCAAAAAATACCATTTAAGCCCGATACTCTGGAATTTTATTCAGCAACATCACGGGAACAGCCTGGTCTATTATTTCTACCGCCGGGCACTAGAGGAAGGTAAAGAAGATAACCAAGAGGTAAGCGAAGAAGGGTTCCGCTATCCCGGGCCAAAACCAAACACCATCGAAACAGCAATCGTACTTTTAGCTGACTCAGTAGAAGCAGCAACCCGCTCGCTAAAAGGCCCCAATCCGGACAGAATCGTAGAGATGGTGCATAAGATAATTAACAATAAATTTATCGATGGACAGCTTGATGAATGCGAACTTACCTTAAAAGACATTGAGAAGATATCCAGTACTTTCAATAAAATATTAAGCGGCATCTACCATAGCCGGATAGATTATCCTCAAGAACCAAGAGATGAACCCCGCCATCATTAATATGATATTTAATGACTAAATACAAAAGAGGCGGGGTGGAAATAATCATAAAAAACCTGCAAAGTGAACTACCGATTCGCCCAGCAAAGATAAAAAATTTAGTCCGTAAAATTTTAAAAGGTGAGCGGGTAAAAAAAACAGGCTGGATAAATATCTGTTTTGTAGACAATCCGGTGATCCGGAAATTTAACGCTAAATTCCTCAAATCCGACAAAACAACCGATGTTTTAGCCTTTAATTCAGGTAATGGGAAATTGATTTTAGCGGATATCATGATTTCTACGGATAAAGCAATCGAACATGCGCGGCGCTTTAAAACTACAGGCGGTGATGAGCTCCTGCTTTATGTAGCTCACGGAATATTACACCTGCTCGGATTTAATGACCACTCTAAAACTCAGATAAAAATGATGCGCAAAAAAGAAAGCCAGTATGTCGATCGATAAAGCCTTAGCCATAGTTTTAAATAAACGCGATCTACGTGAGACCTCGATCATTGTTGATTTTTACACCAAAGAGTTTGGTAAGATCAGCGGAGTACTCAAAGGGATCCGTACAGAACCGGAAAAATTTGCCTCAAATTTAGAGTTTTTCTCATTAAATGAGATTATTTTTTATAGAAAGACCCATTCCAGCTTGCATTTAGTAAGCCAGGCGGATAAGATCGCTAATTTTACCGGCATCAGGCAAAGTATCGAAAGAACCACCACTGCCGGATTCATGATGGAGCTGATCAGTTCCGTCATGCAAGCAGAAGATAAAAACGAAGATGTTTTTGATTTAGCCTTAGCCAGCCTTAAGGAGATAGAGACAAATTATAATCCTGAGAAAATTGCAACCCTATTTAAAATTAAGATGCTTAACCTTTCGGGATTTAAGCCTCACTTTGATTCCTGTGTCTCTTGTCTGGACAGAATAATGGGGCAATCTAAGTTTAGCCTCTCTCTTGGAGGACTGCTTTGCCCGCGATGTATGCCCAAAGACCCCGCAGCTCGTTCAATATTCCGCGGCACCATTGCTACGGTGCTGCATATTGAGAGAAACACCTTTGCCGCAAGCCTGAACCTGGGGATGAACCCTCAGATCAGAAAAGAACTGGATTTAATTTTGAATTCCTTTTTAAATTTCCACCTTGGAGGCGAACTTAAATCACAAAGACTGCTTAACAAATTAGAAGTAGCCGTAAGATAAAGGAAAAAAATATGAAAATTGTTATCCTCGGATCAGGCGCAATGGGATGTTTAATCGCCGCATTTTTATCAAAATCCAAAGAAGAGCTTTGGCTGCTGACTAAAAGCGAAGAGGCCGCTGCTAAGATCAACTCTTCCGGAATTTGTGTGGAAGGCGTATCAGGATCCTGGCAGGTAAAAATAAAATCTACCGCTAACATTAAAGATATCGAAAAGTGTGATTTAATCATCATCTGCGTAAAATCATTTAACACTAAACAGGCGGTTGAACAGATCAAGCCGCTTTTAGGTGAAGATACTAAAATTTTAACCTTGCAAAACGGAATGGGAAATATTGAAATAATCTCTGAGATCGCCGGAGAACAGAACGTGATTGCCGGCGTCACTAACCAAGGGGCGACTTTAATCGCTACCGGTAAAATTCGCCACGCCGGACGCGGAGAGACCATCATCGGCACAGTTGGCGGCAAGACACCGGTGGAGATGCGCGCCATCCGGGAAATTTTTAATAAAGTAGGGCTTGAGACGAAAATGTCGCGCGATATAAAAAGCCTGATCTGGTCAAAGCTAATCATTAATGTCGGTATCAACGCGCTAACGGCAATTACCCGTCTGCCCAACGGTAAGCTTACGGAATTTGAAGGAACCCGAAGAATCTTAAGAGACGCAGTTACCGAGGCGACGCGGATTGCCAAACGAAAACGCATCAAACTGATCTTTGATGATCCTCTGGCAAAAGTTGAAGCGGTCTGTGAAGCCACAGGGGACAATCAATCATCGATGCTTCAGGATATCTTAAGAAAAAAACGCACAGAGATAGATTTCATTAATGGAGTAATTGTGCGCCTGGGCCAGGAGTTGGGGATCAATGTTCCTACCAACAAATTCCTGCTTGACTTAATCAAAACTATCGAGGCAAGCTATAAAAGTTCAGTCTAAACCTTAATGGCTTACAGCTCAAAGATACGCAGGTACTTAGTTATTTTCTTAGTCAGCGGATGGCTGATCACTTTAGTTTATTTCTTAATCATGAAAAAATATGGACATTAAAAGTATCCTGGAATTAAAAAATAAACGTAAAATCACGATGCTTACGGCATATGATTATCCCATTGCAAATTTAGTCGATCAAGCAGGGATAGATATAATTCTGGTAGGTGATTCGCTAGCCAATGTTGTGCTTGGCCTTGAATCAACTACTCAGGTCGGAATGCCTGAAATGCTGCACCATACCAAAGCCGTAACCAGGGCCGTTAAAAATGCTTTAGTTGTCGCAGACATGCCTTTTAACTCTTATCAGATCAATCCCCAAGACGCCTTAAAAAATGCCCAACGATTTATTGAAGAGGCTCAAGCCCAGGCCGTAAAATTAGAATGGTTCCCCGGATGCATCGCAGTAACCGAGCAAATTATAAAATCAGGCATTGCGGTAATGGGGCATATCGGGCTGACTCCTCAAACTGCAGATAAGATCGGAGGATTCAAGGTCCAGGGAAAAGACGCTCAAAGCGCAAAAAATCTCATTGGGCAGGCTAAGGCCCTGGAAAAATTAGGGTGTTTTGCCTTAGTCTTAGAATGCCTGCCGGATAAAATATCCGAGTTAATCACCGCTCAACTTAAAATCCCGACGATCGGCATAGGAGCAGGCATCCATTGTGACGGCCAGGTTCTGGTGATCAACGATATGTTAGGCTTATTTGACCGCTATACTCCGAAATTTGTTAAAAAATACGCAAACCTTTCTCCGATTATCTTAGAAGCCGTAAATGATTTTAAAAATGAGGTGCTTAAAGAGAAGTTTCCTGCTCCGGAGCATTCTTTTACCATCAAAGAAGAGGAATTTAAAAAGATAGATGAGCGCTAAACGACGCCGCAAATATATCTCCAACATAATTGTCCTTGGCTTGAGCATTGCCTTTATTATCAAATTTGCCGGGCCGAATATCTTAAGGCAATATGTGATTTATGGCATCGGCGACTGCAAAAATATCCCTATTCTTTGCATGGCCCCTGGTGAAAAGATAATCCAGCCTACCACTATAGAGAATGATTACTCACAAGAATTGGTTTTGCAGAGTTTTCCTCAGTTGAGTATTTTATGCCCTAAGGGTTTTGCAATTACGCAGGAACTAATCAAAAGACCATATTATAAAAAACACAAGTGGCTGGATAAAGGAAAAATAATTTATCTTTTATACCAGGAACCCGGTGAATTTTTGCGGCTTTATCCGGATGTCAAGAAACAGGGGGTTAAAGATAATTATGAATTCATGGAGCGGCTAACTTCGGCAAATCTAAGTAAAATTGAAAATATAACTGACGCTTTTTTTGTAATTATGAAAAGCGTCTTTACCCCGGATTTGGGCGATCAAAAAATCGTTAAGATGACCAGATTTCAAACACAGCAGTTCAGAGGTTTTTTAAATTATAATCTTGGCGTAGCGGATAGCTACTACGATTGCAATATTCTAGATGCTCAGGATAATTTTTATAAGGTTTATATTAAGGATAAGGGAAATACGCTTGATTTAAATAAGGTCTTTATGATAATTTCAACAATCAAGCCAACTAAATAATCAGAGCAGTAAACTCTGCTTGACTTTTGGCCTAAATTGAGCTAAAAATAAAAGACTATGGCAGAAAATTTGATGGATAAAATTACATCTTTGTGCAAGCGCAGAGGGTTTATTTTTCAGGGAAGCGAAATCTACGGCGGCTTAGCCAATACCTGGGACTACGGCCCCCACGGCGTAGAATTAAAAAATAACCTTAAACGCGCCTGGTGGAAGGCTTGCGTCTATGAGAGAAACGATATCTTTGGCATGGATGCGGCCATTCTTATGCACCCGAAAGTCTGGGAGTCAAGCGGCCATGTTGAAAATTTCTTTGATTTAAAAAGCGACTGCAAGGCCTGCAAGAAACGCTTTAAAACTGCCGACTTAAAAAACAAACTTAAATGCCCGGAATGCTCAGGAGAACTTACTGAATCCCGTCCGTTTAATCTAATGTTTAAAACGCACCAGGGACCGGTAGAGGATGCCTCAAACCAGATCCACCTGCGTCCGGAAACTGCCCAGGGTATGTTTGTAAACTTCTTAAATATTCTGGATTCAAAACACCCCAAGCTACCTTTTGGCCTGGCGCAAATCGGTAAATCATTCCGCAACGAAATTACTCCGGGAAATTTTACTTTCCGCACCCGTGAATTTGAGCAAATGGAGATTGAGTATTTTTGCCGGCCCGAAGAAGCAGATAAAATTTATGAATTGTGGGTAGAGGAAAGATTTAACTGGTATTTGAATCTAGGGATAAAAAAAGAAAACCTGCGCCGGCGCCCGCATGAAAAAGATGAATTAGCGCATTACGCCCTGGCCTGTACGGATATCGAATACAATTTCCCGTTCGGCTGGAGCGAATTAGAGGGGATCGCCAACCGCACGGATTTTGATTTAAAACAACACTCTAAGTTTAGCGGCAAAGAGCTGCAGTATTTTGATGATCAAAAAAAGGAAAGATTCTATCCGTATATCATTGAGCCTTCCGGAGGAGTAGACAGAAGCGTTCTGGCGATATTAGTTGACGCTTATCATGAAGAAAAAGTAAAGGAAGATACGCGCGTAGTTTTAAAATTAAATAAGGACCTGGCTCCAACTAAAGTGGCGGTGCTGCCACTTTTACGTAACCGGCCGGAGATTGTGGAATTAGCTAAAAATATCGCTAAAGACCTAAAAAAATCTTTAGTTACGGTTTACGATGACACCGGAGCAATCGGCAAACTTTACCGCAGGCAGGATGAAGTAGGCACGCTGTTTTGCGTAACCGTCGATGTGCAGAGCTTAGAAGATAAACAGGTAACGGTACGCTTCAGAGATACAATGCAACAGGAAAGAATCTCACTAGATAAATTAAAAGAATATTTAATTAACCAACTAGTTTAAGAAAGGACGGGTTTAAAAGTAATGGCCAAGAAATACGTTTATTCGTTCGGTGGCGGTAAAGCAGACGGTAATGAAAGCATGAAGAATCTCCTGGGAGGCAAAGGAGCCAACCTTGCGGAAATGGCCGGCAATAAAAATTTAATGCTGCCCGTACCTCCGGGATTTACCTGCACCACCGAAGTTTGCACATATTATTACCAGAATAAAAAGAAATACCCTAAAGAATTAAAAGCTCAAGTTTTAACCGCACTTGAAAAAATAGAAAAACTAATGGGTAAAAAATTCGGAGATGCCAATAATCCGCTTTTATTCTCAGTACGCTCTGGTGCCAGAAAATCCATGCCCGGGATGATGGAGACGGTTTTAAATGTCGGATTAACCGAAAAAACTATCCCCGGACTAATTAAAGAAAGCGGTAACAGTCGTTTTGTTTATGATGCTTATCGCCGGCTGATTATGATGTACTCTGATGTGGTTATGGAAAAAGCTGCCGGAATCGAACCCAAAGGAGAAGAGGGGATCCGTAAACAATTAGAAGCAGTTATGGGACAACTGAAAAAATCTAAAAATTACACCAACGACACCGATTTAAATGTCGACGACCTTAAAAAACTCTGCGCACAATTTAAAATAAAAATTAAAGAAGTGCTGGGCAAAGAATTCCCCGATGAACCCATGGAGCAGCTCTGGGGAGGAGTGGGGGCAGTATTCTCTTCTTGGAACGGAAAACGGGCAATCAGCTACCGCAGAATCGAAAGTATTCCCGATGAGTGGGGCACCGCAGTAAATGTGCAGGTTATGGTTTTCGGAAACATGGGAGATGATTCAGCTACCGGCGTTGCCTTTACGCGTAATCCGGGAAACGGAGAAAATAATTTCTACGGTGAGTATTTAATTAACGCTCAGGGTGAAGACGTCGTTGCCGGAATTCGTACTCCTGCTCCGATCAACGAATATTCAACCTCAAGCCACAACAAGGAGCTTCTCGCTCTGGAAAAAACCATGCCCAGAATTTATAAAGAACTATACGCAATTCAAAATCGGCTGGAAAAACATTATCATGATATGCAGGATATTGAATTTACAATTGAAAAAGGAAGGCTCTTTATGCTGCAGTGCCGCGTGGGCAAACGTAACGGACCGGCAGCAATCCGCATGGCGGTAGATATGGTTAAAGAGAAGATGATTAAAAAGGAGCAGGCGGTAATGCGCGTAACTCCGGCACAACTTGATGAATTACTGCATCCGATTATTGACCCTAAAACTGAAATCACGGTCAAACCTTTTGCCAAAGGTTTACCTGCAGGCCCCGGTGGAGCAAGCGGCCAGATTGTTTTTTCATCGCATGAGGCAGTCGCTTGGGCAAAATCGGGTAAAAAAGTAATTTTGGTACGCGAAGAGACTAACCCAGAAGATGTTGAAGGTATGCGCGCAGCCCAGGCAATTCTTACTGCCCGCGGAGGTATGACTAGCCACGCCGCATTAGTTGCCCGCGGTTGGGGTAAATGCTGTATTGTCGGTTGCAACGCAATCCATGTGGATATTGAAAACAAAACCTTGCATGCCGGTGATGAGGTTCTTAAAGAAGGCGATTGGATCACCTTAAACGGAACCAAAGGCAATGTTTACGAAGGACAGCTTCCGATGATGGATGCTACCGAAGAAAATATGATTCTTTCGGAATTTTTGAAGATGTGCGATGGAATAAAAAAATTAGGTATTCGCACTAACGCGGACACCCCGGAAGATGCTCAAAAGGCGCTACAATTCGGAGCCGAAGGCATTGGCCTTTTCCGCACTGAGCACATGTTCTACGGTAAAGGCTCAGATCAGGCGTTATTCTTATTACGCAAAATGATTGTCTCTAAAACTACCGCAGAGAGGCAAAAAGCATTAGATGAGTTGTTCCCTTTTGTAAAAAAAGATATCAAAGGGACCATTGCAGCTATGGACGGTTATCCGGTAGTCATCCGCCTGCTTGACCCGCCGCTGCATGAATTTGTGCCGCGCGAAGAGGAAAAACTTAAACAGCTGGCTAATGATTTAAAAATCGATATGCAGGAATTAGCTAAAAGAGCCGAAGGCTTACATGAATCTAACCCGATGATGGGCCACCGCGGCGTGCGCTTAGGAATTACTTATCCTGAAATCAGTGCGATGCAGATCCGCGCAATTTTAGAAGCAGCTGCGGAATTAGTCAAAGAAGGCAAAGACCCGTATCCGGAGATCATGATCCCGGTTGTCTGTGATGTAAAAGAGCTGGAAGATCAGTTTGCGATTGCTGAACAGATATATAAGGAAGTTCTGAAAAAATACGGGCTAAAGAAAATGAAGTATCTTTTGGGAACAATGATTGAGATCCCGCGGGCAGCATTTGTCGCAAATAAACTGGCCAAGATTGCTCAATTCTTTTCTTTCGGAACCAATGATATGACGCAGATGGGTTTTGGTTTCTCAAGAGACGATATCGGAGGATTTCTGCCGGATTATATCAGCAAAGGTATCCTTCCGGACGATCCGTTCCAAAGTATTGATCAGGAGGGAATCGGAGAGTTGATTAAAATGGGTATCAAGCGCGGACGCTCAACTAATAAAAAATTAGAGGTGGGTATCTGCGGAGAGCATGGCGGTGAACCTAAATCCGTGGAATTCTGCCATAATATAGGTATGGATTATGTCAGCTGCTCGCCGTTTAGGGTGCCGATTGCCCGATTAGCCGCTGCACAAGCTGTGTTAAAGAATAAAAAATAATGGAAGCGTTAAAAACGTATCTTAAAGAAGTCCGGTTGATTCCTCTTTTAACTGCCCAGCAGGAAGTTGATCTGAGCAAGAAGATTAAAAAAGGAGATGAGATTGCGCGCAAGGACATGATCCGCGCCAATCTGCGCCTGGTGATTAATATTGCCAAACGTTACATGCGCATGGGCACGCCTTTTCTGGATTTAATCGAAGAGGGCAACCTCGGATTAATCAAAGCCGTTGAGAAATTCGATCACCGTAAGGGTTTTCGTTTCTCAACCTATGCTGCCTGGTGGATCAAACAGGGAATTACCCGCTCAATCAGCGAACAAGGGAAGATGATCCGCATTCCGGTGTATATGAATGACCTGATCACCAAATGGAAAAAAAATAAGGAACGCTTAAGCCAAAAATTGAAACGCCTACCTTCAGATAAAGAAGTTGCCAAAAAATTAAAAATTTCTCCTGAAAAAATGGATCAGATTAATTTCTGGATGGCCTCAACCACATCTTCTTTAGATGCTCCGATTGGTGAAGACAATGAAAATCAAATATCTGATTTAGTGGAAGATAAAGATGCCTTATCTCCAAATGCAGGGATCGTAAAGTTGCTTGACCGGGAACGGGTGGATAATCTGCTTGAGGTTATGTCCGATCGAGAAAGAGAGATCCTGGATTTACGTTTTGGGCTGACCAATACTAAGTCTCAAACTTTAGCTGAAGTTGCCAAAAAACTTGGGGTTTCCCGTGAAAGGATCCGCCAGATCGAAGAAGCGGCTTTAAAAAAATTAAAAAAATTTGTCGTGGGACAGGAAAAGGAACTTTAATGAATAACGCGCTGTTAGAAAAATCCATCCGCAATATTCCTGATTTTCCCAAGCCGGGAATTCTCTTCCGCGATGTCACAACTTTAATTCAGAACAAAGTTGCTTTTAAAAAATCCGTTGACCTGTTGGCGAAAAAATATAAAGGCAAAGGCTTTGATAAAGTGGTCGGGGTGGAAGCGCGGGGATTTATTTTCGGCGCCGCGGTTGCTCATAAGATCAATGCAGGATTTGTCCCGGTGCGCAAAAAAGGCAAGCTGCCTTATAAAACAATTTCGACAACTTATGAGCTTGAATACGGAACTGATACTTTAGAGATCCACCAAGACGCAATAGCTCCGGGTGAAAAAGTTTTAATTATTGATGATCTTTTAGCTACCGGCGGCACAGTCAAGGCAGTAACTGAGCTGGTTAATCAACTGGGAGGCAAGATCGCAGGTATTGGCTTTGTCATTGAGCTGGTTGATTTGCACGGAAAAGATAAATTAAAAGAGTATCCGTTATATTCTTTGATTAAGTTCCAGGGGGAATAAGGACTACGCCCCGCGCTTATAAAAAATTGCGCGGGTGTTGTCCTCGTGGACAATTTGCGCCTGTAGCTCATTTTGGATAGAGCGAGGCTCTCCTAAGGCCTAGGTGGGTGGTTCGAATCCACCCAGGCGCATTAAATGCACTACCTAGTGCACACCGACGCAATTCCTATTAGCGTCGGGTGTAAGCTATCAACATATAAAATGTTTAACCTACACGCACACACATTCTTAAGCGACGGTAATCTACTTCCTTCAGAGGTAGCGGTACGCTATCAGGACAAAGGTTATAAAGTAATTGCAATTACCGATCACGCTGACTACAGCAATATTAAACAAATTGCAAAAGCAATTGTAGAATTCTGCAAACGCTGGCCAAAAAATTCCGGAATTAAAGTTTTGCCGGGAGTGGAATTAACACACTTGCCTCCGGAGCAGTTCAAGCCGCTTGCCGTCTTAGCCAGAAAAGAGGGGATCAAAATTATTATCGCCCACGGAGAAACTCCGGTTGAGCCGGTGGCCAAGAATACTAACCATCTGGCTTTAATAGCCGATATCGATATCCTGGCCCACCCCGGCTTCATCTCCGACGAGGATACACAATTAGCCGCCAGTCGCGGCGTGTTTTTAGAGGTTACCAGCCGCCACGGGCACAAAGAAGCCAATAAGCATGTAATCAATCAAGCCAGAAAATTCAAGGCAAAATTGATCTTAAATAACGACAGTCATACTCCTGAGGACATCATTGCTCCTGAGCAGCTGATCAAAGCCGGGCTTGATTATGGGTTAACCCAGCTTGAGATTGATAAGATTTACGAGGATGTTAAGGTGTTTTTGGACAAAAAGACCATCTAAGGCTGAGCTCTAAACTCATTAAAAAAACCCTTGACAAACATAGGGTTATGTGTAAAATATTTATAATTAGTAAAGAAATCATCCTAGGCAATAATATTATAAAGCCTAGTTAACCATATATCCACAACAGTTAATAAAAAAAGGAGGAAACAAAAATGGGTAAACGCTTATTAGTAGTACTAGCGCTTGCTTTAATAGTCGGCCTGACTTTTGGCGCCGCCTATGCAGAAGTACAGAA
>PCWB01000006.1 GCA_002796135.1 Candidatus Omnitrophica bacterium CG11_big_fil_rev_8_21_14_0_20_41_12 | reverse complement strand
GGATTCATACCCGGAGCATCACCGCCTGTAGTTAAAACCGCAATTCTTTTCATCAGGTCCCCATCTCCCAGCTGACTCCCCGTATTTCTTTTATCAAGGGAGGCATCCTGAGCCCGCTACTAATTTACTGGCGGGCGAAGGATCTATTTCAAGTTCCCATTTCCCAACTCGCCAAATACTTCTTCTGCTCCGCAGTTAAAACATCAATTTTAATCCCCATGGATTTAAGTTTAAGCCTGGCAATATTTTTATCAATATCTTCCGGAACCGTATAAACCTGTTTCTTTAATTTACGGTAGTTCTTGGCCATATATTCAGCAGAAAGAGCCTGATTAGCAAAAGACATATCCATAACGCTTGCCGGGTGCCCCTCAGCTGCCGCCAGATTAATCAGACGGCCTTCTCCTAAAACATAAACTTTGTGATTATTTTTTAAAGTGTATTCATCGACAAAATCACGGGTAGCCCTTTTGGATTTTGCTATTTTTCTTAATCCCGGAATGTCAATCTCAACATTAAAATGCCCGGAATTAGCAACAATTGCCCCGTCCTTCATTAAACTAAAATGTTCACGGCGGATAACATTGATATCTCCGGTAACCGTAACAAAAATATCTCCTTTTTTTACTGCCTGACGGATCGGCATAACATCAAAACCATCCATTGTTGCCTCTAGAGCACGCAACGGATCAACTTCGATAACAATCACTTTTGCACCCATGCCTTTAGCCCGCATCGCCGTACCTTTGCCGCACCAACCATAACCACAAACGACAAAGTTGGCTCCGGCAATTAATTTATTCGTCGAGCGAATAACTCCGTCGAGAGTAGATTGCCCTGTGCCATATCGATTATCAAAAAGATGCTTGGTTAAAGCATCATTAACTGCGATAATCGGATAGCGCAACTTTCCTTCTTTAGCTAAAGCTCTCAGGCGAATTACTCCGGTAGTTGTCTCTTCTGTCCCACCGATAATATTGGCATGGTCTTTTACCGGACGCTGATGAATAGTGCTGACTAAATCTGCACCGTCATCCATGGTAATATCCGGCTTAATCGCTAATGCGAATTTCAAATGTGAATAATAAGTTTTAGTATCCTCTCCTTTGATTGCAAAAACACCGACCTTTAAATCTTTAACTAAAGAAGCCGCTACATCATCCTGAGTAGAAAGAGGATTGGATGCGCAAATATAAGTATCCGCCCCTCCTGATTTTAAAACATCTGCTAAGACTGCGGTCTCCGTGGTGACATGCAGACAACAAGCGATCTTTAATCCCTTCAACGGCTTCTCTTTAGAGAATCTCTGTTTGATCAAACTGAGCACAGGCATGTTTTTAGCTGCCCATTCAATCCTGAAAGCACCTTTTTTTGCTAATTTTATATCTTTAATGTCATATTTCATTATCAAATCCTCTATTTAATATTAGTTTATAAACGGCTCGCCTGTTTTTTTAAATCCTGCGCCTTATCCGTTTTCTCCCAAAGAAACTCCGGTTCCGGCCTGCCAAAATGCCCATAAGCGGCGGTCATCCTATATATAGGCCGGCGTAATTTCAACGATTCGATAATTCCTTTTGGCGTTAACTGAAAATTCTTTCTTACCAGCTTTACTAAAATCTCCTCGGAAATAACGGATGTGCCTTCGGTTTTAATCATTACCGATAAGGGTTCAGCGTGGCCGATAACATAAGCAAGCTGAACAAGGCATTTCTCAGCTAATCCGGCAGCCACAATATTTTTAGCGATATAGCGACACATATATGCTGCGGAGCGGTCAACTTTAGTCGGGTCTTTGCCGGAAAATGCACCCCCTCCATGAGCAACTGAGCCACCGTAAGTATCCACGATTATTTTTCTGCCGGTCATACCCGTATCGGATTGCGGCCCGCCGACTACAAACTTACCCGTCTGATTAACATAATATTTAGTATTCTTATCTACCCACCCTTTGAGGATCGGACCGGCAACTTGACGAATAATCTCCTGACGGGCTTTTTCAGTAATGCGCTTACCGCTTCTATCCAGGATGCTTTCAGTGTGCTGCGAAGCCAATACTACTGAATCCACGCGTACAGGTTTGTCACCATCATATTCAACGGTGACTTGAGTTTTTCCGTCAGGGCCAAGATATTTTAAGATATTCTTTTTACGAACCTCAGTCAGGCGCATAGAGAGTTTCTGCGCTAACGTCAAGGCCAGCGGCATTAACTCTTTAGTTTCATTACAAGCATAACCAAACATGATCCCTTGATCGCCTGCCCCACCGACATCCACTCCTTGGGATATATCCGGTGACTGAGAATGAATAGCGTTAAGGATAGCACAAGTATGAAAATCAAAACCGTATTTAGGATGATTGTAACCTATTTCATCGATAATCTTCCTGCTGATATCATGAACATGAATAAAACCGCGGGTCGTGATCTCTCCCCCTATGATTAAAAGCCCCATCGTTACGAAAGTCTCACATGCTACGCGGGAATAAGGATCACTAGTTAAGCAGGCATCTAAAATTCCGTCTGAAATCTGATCACACAGCTTATCCGGATGGCCTTCGGTTACCGACTCTGAACTAAAATAATACTTTGCAGCTGACATGTTCCCCCCCTTAGTTATTAGGCAAAGTTTTTCTTTGCCGCATTTAAATACTTGTAATCACCGATATCAAACCAACTACCCTTAAATACATACCCGTAAACATCTACTTTATCTTTAAGCCAGGCGATATAGCTTCCGGTTGCATCTGTTTTGATTTTTTTATTTTGCATATATTGCCTAACTAAAGCTAACCGGCCTTTTGGTATATAATACAGGCACATTGCGACAATCCGGCTTTGAGGCTTCGCCGGTTTCTCTTCAAAACTGATTACTGCTTTACGAACATCAAGCTTGACTACGCCATAATGGCTGGCATCCTTTTGATTTTTAAGCCGATATAGGCCGATACTTGCATCGTGACAATTTTTTACGGAAAACTTTAAGAAACCTTTCAGGGACCCGCTGAATAAATTATCCCCTCCCACGACCAAAAGATCATTCTGGAGCTTTAACTTCTTAATTACAAAAGCTATATCACCGATAGCCCCCAGCCTATCCTGATTACTTTTAGTCAGATCATTTACTAAAGTAACTTTTTTAGATGTCTTAACTGATTTTGCCCATTTACGAAAAACACTGATAAATTTATTGTTAGTTACGATATAAATTTCATCGATCCCTGAAACCGCTTCTAATTTATCAACGATATAATCTATAATCGGTCTGCCCTTTACCTCTAAAAGCGGCTTAGGATATTCTTTAGTTAATGGATAAAGCCGGGTTGCATATCCGGCAGCTAAAATTAAGGCTTTCACCCCGCACCTTCTTTCCTATTTAATTCATCAAACCAGATAGCTTTAATAGTTAAATATTTAGAAGGTGCGAGGTTCATCCTATTTTAAGATCTCCGCCAGTTTATTTTGAGCAAATTCCTCTATCTGGGTACCGGTTGAAAGTTTCATCGCTTCCTCGGCAAATTTCTGCGCCGCCCCATATCCTATAGCGCGAATTATATATTTTAGTTCCGGGATTATTTGCGGCGGCATACTGAACTCATCCAGACCCAGGCCCAAAAGAATCAGTGCCAACGACGGATCACCCGCCATTTCTCCACACATCGCTACTTTTATGTTAGCCTTATGCGCAGCATCGATAATTACCTTAAGTAATCTTAAAATTGCCGGATGCGCTGGTTCATAGAGATAGGCAACCTTTTCATTAGCCCGGTCAACTGCCAAAGAATATTGAATCAGGTCATTGGTTCCGATACTAAAAAAATCTGACTCCTTAGCCAAAATATCGGCAGTCATTGCCGCTGACGGGACTTCGATCATTACCCCAACCTTGATCTGATCGTTAAAACCAAGACCCTTCTGCCTTAATTCTTCTTTAGCTTCACTAAGCAGCTGATTTGCCTGCCTAAACTCTTCAATCCCGGAAATCATGGGATACATCAGCTTAAGGTTACCGTGCACTGAGGCTCGTAGAATTGCGCGCAACTGCAATTTAAATATATCCGGACGCGCCAGACAAAATCTGATCGCCCTCCATCCTAAAAACGGCTGCATCTCATACGGTATCTTAAATTGAGATAAGAATTTATCCCCTCCGATATCCAGCGTACGGATCACTACCGGATGCGGATTTAATGCCTCGGCAACATATTTATAAGCCTGATAATGCTCATCTTCACTGGGGGAATCTTTGCGGTTCATATAGAAAAATTCCGTCCGATACAAACCTATCCCTTCGCTACCATGCAGTTTTACCGAAGAAACCTCATCAGGAAATTCAATATTAGCATAGATCATAATTACCCTGCCATCGGTAGTCGTAACCGGGAGATCTTTAACCGATAAAAATCTTTCGGCAATACCTTTTAGCTTTTCAAGCCTTTGCCGATAGTCATGTAGCGTCTCCTCATCAGGGTTAATAATGACTACGCCGGTACTGCCATCAACGATGAGGATATCCCCGGCTTTAACCTTGACAGTGGCAGACTCTAAACCAACTACCGCAGGTATCTCCAGGGATTTGGCCATAATCGCCGTATGCGAAGTCTTTCCCCCAATATCAGTAATGAATCCCGCGACATTTTTAGTATGCATTGCCGCAATATCCGAAGGAGAAAGGTCATGAGCGACGATAATAGCTTTCTCCTTCATATCATCCAAAGATTTTTTCTCTTTACCTAGGAGGTTGCGTAATATACGCTTACCGACGTCATTAATATCAGCGGCGCGCTCCTTAAGATATTCATCTTCGATCTTTAAAAACACACTGATATATTTCTTCAAAACCTCTGAGAAAATATAAGCAACGTTGAGTTGATCCTTCTTAATGCGCGAGATCACATCCTCGATGAGCATGCGGTCTTCTAAAACTAAAAGATGCGCGTCAAAAATCTGGGCCTCTTCCTGGCCCATATCCGAGCTGATTCTTTTTTGGAGTTCGATTATTTCCCGGCGGGTCTTAATCAGCGCTTCCTCAAAAAGCTGAATTTGGGCAGGAATATCCTCCGGCCTAATCGCATCACGCACGACAATAAACTCCTCGCTACCAAGCTTATAAACCGGCCCGATACTTATGCCCCCGGCTGCGGCTATTCCCTTTAACTGAATCATAATTCTTCCTCGCTGATAATTATTTTTTCCAGCTCCTCCAATGCTTGATCCGCATCGGAACCATCTGCTTCAATAATAATTAAACTACCCTTTTCAGCCCCAAGCATAAGAATGCCCATGATCGATTTACCATTAACCTCTTCATCATCCCGGCGCACGGTAATGCGAGCATCGAACTTATTAGCGATCTGTACGAATATAGCCGCAGGCCGGGCATGCAACCCTTGTTTATTTTTTACGATTAATTCTTTCTTAATGAGGCTCATTTTTATATTTCTTCAATAAAACTCAAAATAATTTTTGCCAGTCTTTCCGTATCGTGCCGGATCACTCCGTCAACAATCATGCTAAAATCTTCTTCTACCAGCCGGTAACCAAGGCTCTCAACTTTTTTACGGTCATTGATTACAAAGGTGGAATTATCCTTAGAATAACGTTCTAAAACTTCCTTAGGCACTTCTCCGGTATTGACCAGGCAATAATCCAAAACACGCGCAGAACTGTGTCTTACCAGAGCTTTAATATGATCTGAAACAGTATAGCCGTCGGTTTCTCCCGGCTGGGTCATGACATTACAAACATACACTTTTATTGCCTCAGATTCGGTAATCGCCTTAGATATTCCCTTAATTATCAAATTAGGAATAATGCTTGTATATAGAGAACCCGGACCTAAAACAATAATCTGAGCTTCTCTGATTGCCTTAAGCGCATCCGGAGTAGCCAATGGTAATTCAGGAGTAAGTGTGACCTTGCTGATAGGCTTCCTGATTTTAGGAATTTGATCCTCTCCGACTACAGTTGAGCCATCATGGAAATGGGCCACCAGAGATATATCACCAAGCGTAGAAGGAATAACCTGTCCTCGCAAAGCTAAAACTTTACTGGTTTCCTTGATCGCCTTTTCAAAATCCCCGGTCAAGCGGGTCATCACCGTAAGAAAAAGATTCCCAAAGGAATGCCCGGAAAATTCAGAATTTTTATCAAAACGGAATTGAAAAAGATCACGCATCAATGTCGGGGCATCAGCCAGAGCCACCAGACAGTTACGAATATCCCCGGGAGGCAAAACATCAAACTGCTGCCTCAGACGTCCGCTTGAGCCTCCGTTATCAGCTACGGTAACTACAGCTGAAATATTTGAAGAATAATTTTTTAAACCGCTTAAAAGAACGGATAAGCCTGTTCCGCCACCTATGGCAACAATACGCGGCCCGCGGCTTAATTGCTTCTTCTGATACAAAATATCAATTAATTCATGCCCTCGTGATGCCGGGACGAATACGGCAATAAATGAGCGCATCATCCGCTTGATCCCTAAAATTAAAATTATAATGCCCGAAATTACAATTAAAGCATCTAAAAACTGAAGCAGCCAAAATCCTTCACTGCGCAGATTAGCTGTTCCTAAAATCAAAAGCGCTACTCCTAGGGCGCTCAAACCCACCCAGCGCTTAATACCTATGCCCGGATAAAACCATTTTAGAATACCGATAGAATTGGTTTTCATTTTATGAAATCAGTTGCGCATATTAAAACTAAATCTTTTTTTCGTCTTCTTGCGTAATGATTTTAATTACGGCTTTATCATCCATACAGGTGCGTAGGGTATCCCGGAAATATTTATCTTTTAGGAGGCGCGAAATTCTGGCCAAGGCCTTAAGGTGCGGGCCGGCGGAATCCTGCGAGGCAACCAGTAAAAAGAAAATGTAGGCTAATTCTCCGTCTAAAGAATCAAAATCTACTCCTTTTTTGGAAAGGCCAAAAGCCGCAACTAACTTATCTACACAATCGCACTTAGCGTGCGGTATGGCAATTCCTTGACCAATGGCAGTAGACCCAAGAACTTCTCTGGACATAAGAGCATTAATTAATTTATTACGATTGCGTTTTTCAACATCCCCGGATTCGATCAAAAGATCGACCATTTCTTTGATTACATCTTCTTTTTTGGTAGCTTTTATATCGGTGAGAATAGCTTTTTTGGAAAGAAAATCCATGATCTGCATTTATTTCTCCTTTTTAGATGAGCCTATCATTAATAGAACAAATTAAAGCGGGAGACGGGATTCGAACCCGCGACATCAACCTTGGCAAGGTTGCGCTCTAGCCAGCTGAGCTACTCCCGCACTACCTAGTGCGCACCCGCGCAACTCCATTAAGCACGGGATGCTGCAAGTTATCTCTTTTTTTGGGCGGAAGAGGATTTGAACCTCCAAGGGTTGCCCCAATAGCTCCTAAGGCTATCGCGTCTTCCAATTTCGCCACCCGCCCTTTAATCCCCTTGCCCTCTAAAACAAAATTTATTGAGCCTCCCGCGACTCCCCCGCTCTAACTTTACAGTATCTCAGGCGGGGTTTCGCCGCCATTACTAACGTAATGGCGGCTCAAGAACGCTTCCACCTCGTCGCGGAATCAAATTTATTGAGCCTCCCGCGACTCGAACGCGGCACAACCACATTAAAAGTGTGGTGCTCTACCGGATGAGCTAGAGGCCCAAATTAATTTCCCTACCATCTTGACTCGAAATTATCCTGAGTCCGCCAAAGCTTTGTGGCGAACGAAGGAACCTAAAATTCCAAAATTTCTTTTTCTTTGCTCTTTAAGAGCTCGTCAATCTTAGCAATATATTTATCGACTATTTTTTGTAATTCATCCACTCCGCGGAATTTTGCATCTTCGGAGACGATTTTATCCTTTTCCATTTTTTCCATGGCCTCTTTAGCATCCCTTCTGATCGTGCGCATTGAAACTCGGCCATCTTCAGACATTTTATGGACAAGCTTAGCCATCTCCTGTCGTCTTTCTTTGGATAGTTGCGGAACAGCAATCCTGATAATTTTACCGTCATTTGAAGGATTAACCCCAAGATTAGATTTCAGGATTGTTTTTTCAATCTCAACAATAACCGAAACATCCCAAGGCTGAATAACAATTAAATGTGCATCCGGAGCAGATATTGCCGCCAGCTGCTTGAGCATAGTCGGAGTCCCGTAATAATCAATGTGCAGGCCTTCAACCAAACTCGGAGATGCCCTACCGGTCCTGACCTCGTGGAACTGACGGTTCATCGACTCATAAGATTTTTTCATCTTTTCTTCCGTATTAAACAATACCTCTTTAATAGCCATACTTAGTTACCTCCAACTAGCTGACGACTGTACCAATATTTTCACCTAAAACTACACGCTTAATATTACCCAAACGATTAAGGTTAAAAACAACAATGGGCAATTTGTTATCCATGCATAAGCTGACTGCCGTTGCATCCATTACTTTTAATCCTTTTTTAAGCACATCAATATATTTCAAGTGGCTGAATTTTTTAGCATCTTTTACCTTCATCGGATCAGCCGAATATACTCCATCAACTTTAGTAGCTTTTAAAATCGCATCGGCATTGATCTCCATCGCGCGAAGCGCGGCCGCAGTGTCAGTAGTAAAATAAGGATTGCCCGTACCGGCGACAAAAATTACCACTCTTCCTTTTTCTAAATGTCGTATTGCTCTTCTCTTGATGTAGGGCTCAGCTATCTTTTGCATTTCAATTGCCGTCATCACGCGAGTTGGGACGCCGGTTTTCTCCAATACATCCTGTAAAGAAAGACCGTTGATTACCGTAGCCAACATTCCCATATAATCTGCAACGGAGCGATCCATATCCAGACCGCGACAAGCGGTATTTTCCTGACCCCGCCAAATATTACCTGCACCCAAAACAACCGCCACATCCACCGCCAGATCCCTGATCTCTTTAATCTGCCGAGATATCGTAAGCAGCACCTGCGGGTCTATACCGTGGGTCTTATTCCCTTGAAGCGCTTCCCCGCTTATTTTAAGGACGATTCTTTTATAAACCGATTTGGCCATTTATTCGCCGATTTTGTAGCGGGTAAACCTGCGGATAACCACATTTTCGCCGATTTTTGCTACGATACTTCCTAAATAATCTTTAATCGTTAAACTGGGGTCTTTTACAAAAACCTGCTCTAATAAACAATTCGTCTTATAGTAATCTTCTTTACTTTTTTCATGCTTTAAGAGCTCCTCCGGAACATCTTCTTTTTTGATATACTCCGGGCTGGTCGCGGCAATATGCATCGCCAGATCCTTGGTGAATTTAATGAACTCGTCATTTCTGGCCACAAAATCCGACTCACAGTTAATCTCTAATAAAACTCCGATCTTATTACCATGATGTATATAGCAATCGACACGACCTTCTTTAGCCGCACGACTCTGCTTCTTAGCAGCAATCTCTAACCCTTGTTTACGTAATAATATCGCCGCCTGTTTTATATCTCCCTTAGCATCCTCTAAAGCTTTTTTACAATGCCCAACGCTTGAGCAGGTCAGCTCTCTTAATTCTTTAATTGCATTAACTGAACTTTTCATTTTAAGACTACCCCTTTTTTCTTAATTTTGGTTTAATTTCCGCCGCTGATTTTAAATGCGCCTTTTTCCCCGTTACACTATCATCAGTAAGCGGCTGGCTTTCTTCAACAATCTCTTCAATCTCTTTAATCTTAAGCTCCTCTTCCGGAAGCACTTCAGGTATTATATCTGGGGAAGCCTCTTCCACCTTAACTCCTTCTTGAGTAAGATAAGACAAGAATTTTTTCCTTCCTTCGATAATCGTATCGGCGATAATTGAGGCAACCGTGCGAATCGATTTAGTAGCATCATCATTTCCGGGGATAGGATAATCTACCAAAGACGGATTAGAATTAGTATCAATTAATCCGATGATCGGAATATTCAGCCGGCGCGCCTCACGCACTGCTGTATCTTCTTTTTTAGTATCCACAACAAATACTGCCTTAGGCATCCGCTCCATCGGGACAATTCCTGAAAAATTCTTATTCAGCTTAACCAGCTCTTTTTCTAAAAGCGCGACCTCTTTTTTAGTCAATTTCTCGAATGTCCCATCTGTGCGCATCTTTTCAATATCTTTGAGGCGATTAATACTCTTCTTAATGGTAGCGAAATTTGTGAGCATTCCTCCCGGCCAACGCTCAGTAACATAATACATCCCGCTGCGGATAGCCTCCTGCTTAATTACATCCTGAGCCTGTTTTTTTGTTCCTACAAAAAGCACAAATTCACCTTTTGCGGTTATCTCATTTAAAAAATCCCGGGCAGCGTTAATACATTCTTCGGTCTTTTCCAGATCGATAATGTAAATACCGCTTCGAGAACCAAAAATAAATTTTTTCATCTTCGGATTCCAGCGTTTAGTCTGATGTCCGAAATGTACACCCGCTTCTAAAAGTTGCTTAATTAATTCTGATGGCACGTTTTTACTCCCCCTTCTTTATCGGTTAATATGTATTCCTTGCCCATTGCAGAAAGCAAAGCACCCGGAGCTTAAAATAAGCTGGATGTTAGGGTAGGAAGTTAATCGGGTAATTATAGCAAAATTTTACTTATTTGCAACTATTTTTGTAGCTCTTGGGCCTCATATAACCGCTTGTATAAACCACCCTTTTCTAGCAGTTGGCTATGCGTGCCCTGCTCGACAATCATCCCTTTATCTATGACTACAATCCTGTTGGCATTTCTTACTGTGGAAAGCCGGTGCGCGATCATAAATACCGTTCTTCCGTAAACTAACTGATCCAAGGCCTCCTGAACTATACGCTCAGAAGTAGAATCTAACTGCGAGGTAGCCTCATCCAAGATTAATATCGGAGCGTTCTTCAAAAGGGCGCGGGCAATCGCAATACGCTGACGCTCTCCTCCTGAGATTTTTACCCCTCTATCACCGATAACCGTATCATAGCCTTGCGGGCAGTTAAGTATAAAATCATGGGCATGGGCTTTTTTAGCTACTTCTTCAATTTCGCCTAAAGAAGCGCTCGGCCGTCCATAAGCGATATTGGCGCGAACCGTATCATTAAAAAGCATAGTTTCCTGATTAACAATACCGATTTGATCGCGTAACGATTTCAAGCTAAATTCACGGATATTAACTCCGTCAATAGATATGTTTCCTTTTTGTGGATCATAAAATCGCGGAATCAAATCCACTAAAGTACTTTTCCCTGAACCACTAGGGCCGACAATTGCCAACATCTGGCCATATTCTATATCTAAGTTAATTTCTTTTAAAATCTGATTGTCGGCATAACTAAACCAAATATCGCTAAACTTGATATTTTTCTTGAAACCCCTCAAAACCTTTGGTTCTATAGCCTCTTCTACGCTGGATTTTGTTTCCAGTACTTCATGTATGCGCTCACTGGCTGCCATGGCCTGTTGATTCAAAGCATTAACCTGGCTTAATTTTTTAAATGGCCGGATCAAAGATAATAAAGAACCCAGGAAAAGCCCGAACACGCCAAAGGACAATCTCCCGGCAATAACCTCGCGGCCGCCCCAAAAGAAAACAAGAACTCCAGCTATTACACCTAAGAATTCAGTAGAAGGATTAAGCAACAGGGTACGCTTGATTGATTTCATGGAGATTTTATAATAATCCGAATTCACTTTATTAAATTTATTAACCTCATGCTCCTCCATATTAAAAGCCTTAACGATCCTAGCGCCCATGATCGTCTCATAAAGCAGGGAATTAGTGTCGGCGATTTTTTCCTGAGAACGCTTAGAGAGCTTTCTCAAAGCTTTACCAACTTTTACAATCGGTAAAGTTATTAAAGGTAAAAATACGAATGCGATCAGGGCCATCTTAAAGTAGATAAAAAAAATCACTGTGGCAAAGATAGCGATCTGTAAGCTTTGATAAATCAGATCAGTTGAACCGTAAGATACGGCGTTTTCCACGATCTTAACGTCATTGGTAATCCTCGACATCAGCTCGCCGCCGCGCTTATGTGTAAAATAACTAAGTGATAACGACTGGATCTTGGCGTAAAGCTTAGACTTAATATCCCTGACTACGCACTGGCCGATATCTGACATAAAATAGCTTTGGAAGAAACCAAATATCCCTTTTAAGAGAAAAAGCAGAAGAACCGCAAAAACCATATAGTTAAGCAGAACATCCGGAGGGGTATTATTGATCTTATCCACAAAACCGGCCAAGAAATCCGGCAATTTAGTGGGGACAATGATCTTTTTATTCGTCAAGACCTTATCTGCCAGAGGCACCATCATTGCCAAAGACACCCCGTCAAAGATGGCAGAAAACCCCATGCAGACGATGGCGATAATAAAAAGCCCTTTATAAGGCCCGACAAATTTTAGTAATTTCAGGTAATCCCGCATCAATTTCCTTTCTTTGGAATGTTTATTTTAACACATAATTTGAGGCTGGCAAACCTTTTTATTACGTACGAACGTAACACCGGCGCAATTCCATTAGGCGCCGGGTGTAATGTTTACCCCAGCCACAGAGGAAAAACTAGCATTCCCGAGAAAACACAGACAAGCCAAACGCGTTAAGAAAATATTAATTGCAACCAGATGTGCACTTTGCTATGATTATGGAATGAATAAATTGAAAGTGGCAGTAATCGGGGTAGGGCATTTGGGCAGTATCCATGCCAAAATATATAAGGAAAGCCGGAATTGCCAGCTAGTCGGCGTATGCGACACTAATCCGAATAATTTAAAGCGCGTCTCTAGTCATCTTCGGGTACCCGGGTATACTGACCATCAAGAACTTTTTGGCAAAGCTGATGCAGTCAGTATTGCCGTACCAACCGTCTTGCATCATAATATCGCCGCAGAATTTCTTAAGGCGAGCATCCATACCCTGGTTGAAAAACCTTTTACCCTCACCCTAAAAGAAGCCGATGACCTAATTGATCTGGCTCATAAAAATAAGCTTATTCTGCAGGTCGGCCACATCGAAAGATTTAACTCTGCATTCGCAGCTACTCTTAAAATTATTACAGTACCTAAATTCATCGAATGCCACCGCCTCTCGAATTTTCCCAATCGCTCCCTTGATGTAGGAGCTGTGCTGGATATTATGATTCATGATATTGATATTGTTTTGGGTCTGGTGAATTCTCCGCTGGAAAAAATTGACTCTGTAGGAATAAACGTCCTGACTAAATTTGAAGATATTGCCAATGCCCGCTTGACCTTTAAAAACGGCTGCGTAGCTAACCTTACTGCCTCGCGCATATCGGATGAAGTAATGCGTAAAATCCGCATCTTTCAGGAAAATACCTACATATCTTTAGATTATAAAAATGCCGAAGCATCAGTTTACCGGAAAATTGACCAAAAGATAACTAAAGAAAAACTGCCCATCGAAAAAGAGCAGCCCCTACAGAGGGAATTAGAATCATTCATCTCCTGTGTGACTAATAAAACTACTCCTCTTGTATCCGGAGAGGTCGCCCGGGAAGCTCTGGCAGTTGCCCTGCAAATTCAAAACCAAATATGGCACAAATAAGAAAAATATTCATTATCTGCGGCGAACCTTCCGGAGATCTTTTGGCGGGAGATCTCAGCCAAGTAATTAAAAACCTTGATCCAGGCATAAAGATATCCGGGGTTGGCGGAGAAAACTTAGCCAAATCCGGATGCGAGATTTTTTATGATATTAAAGAACTCTCAGTGATGGGGTTTTTTGATGTCTTGAAAAAACTGCCTAAATTTCTCAAATTAAAAAAAATAATTTTAGAGAAAATTAATACCGATAAACCCGATGCCATAATCTTAGTTGATTTTTCAGGTTTCAACCTGCGCCTGGCAAAAGCAGTCAATAAAGATATACCAGTCATCTATTATGTCAGCCCGCAGGTCTGGGCTTCAAGAAAAGGGCGGATAAACTATATTAAAAAGTTTATCTCAATGATGGTTGTACTATTTAAATTCGAAGAGGAATTTTACAGGAGAAATGGAATACAATCAACTTGCGTCGGGCATCCTTTATTGGATTTAGTGAAACCCTCCTTACCGGAACAGGAATTCTTAGAGAATTTCAGGATCTCTCCTGAAAAGAAGATCATTGCCCTGCTTCCCGGTTCACGTAAGCAGGAGGTGAAACTGATCTTACCAATAATGCTCAAAGCCGCTTATCTGATAAATCAAGTAATCCCGCAAACTCAATTTATTATCGCTAAATCCCCTAACTTAGATACTCAGATTTATCAAAATGAACGTAGAAAATTTTCTTTAGATATAAAGATTATTGACGGCAGGACCTACGACTGCCTGAGCATTGCCGAGGCAAGCCTGGTCTGCTCAGGAACAGCTACTCTGGAAGCAGCAATTACACAAAAACCTTTTGTAATCATCTACAAAACTAACCTCTTAAACTACCTACTCTACCGACCGCAAATAAAAATTCCTTATATCGGTATGGTCAACATCGTAGCCGGCAAAAAGATCGTTCCCGAATTTATTCAATTCGCAGCTACCCCGAGGAAAATCTCCGCATCGATTCTAAAATTCCTGCAAGAACCTCTTGCTGCTGACTGCCTAAGTCAAAGCCTGAAAACCATAAAAGATGACCTTGGCTCTGCCGGTGCAGCAGGACGGGCCGCAAAACTTATTCTTGATTTTATTTATCCTTAGCTAACTCTATCCGTTCATCAATCGGTGGATGGGTAAAAAAGAAAAACTTGATGACCGGATGAGGGGATCTATCAGCAAGATTTTGAGCAGCTAACTTCTCCATCAACGAGATAAATGCTGTTTTATTTGCGGTAACTTTCAGCGCTAAGCTATCTGCTTGTCTTTCAAAACAACGGCTGATGAATGCCTCAAGCGGCTGCGTAATCATCCCAAAAAATATAAAATACAGAAAAATCAGCGGTAAACTAGCCAATCTCGTGAGATAATCTAGATTAAATATCCCTAAAACATAGGAACTAGTCCTAAAGATCAAATAAAATGTGGCTAAAATTACCAGGGAGTTTACGATAACCAGCTTCAACATATGCCCAAGCCGATAATGCGCGAATTCATGTGCCAGGATCACCTCGATCTCATCATGAGTATACTTATCTTTTAAGGTATCTGCCAAAAGTACACGTTTAGTCTTACCCATTCCGGTAAAAGCAGCGTTGGCCTTAAGCGTTTTCTTGCTAAAATCTATTTGGAAAACATCCAGTAGCTTGATCCGCATCTTCGCCGCTAAATCAAAAATCTTCTGGCGCAGAATTTCATCATCGATTTTTTTATATTTAAAAAATAAAGGAATAATTAAAACCGGAGTTAATTTGGCTAAGACCACGCTAAAAAATATCCAGAAAACAGACGCTGCCAGCCACCATCGGCTAAAATTTCCCAGGATCCAATAAAAAGATAAAACCAGTATTAATAAAATTATATACGCCAACCCGGCGGATTTTAACTGATCCATCCACCAGGCCGACACTCTCTGTTTAGTCAAGTTGAATCGATGCTCAAGAATGAAGCTGGAGTAAAAATTTAACGGTAAACTCAATAAATAATACAGCAACAAAGCGACTAACAGGAATAGGGCAGAACGCAGATAATTCACCAGTCCAAAATTGTTCACCCAAGACTCCAGCGACAAAGAAAACCCTGATCCTAAAAAAATCAGGATCAGGGTTAGGCTGTAGGCTAAATCAATAATGCTTAATGCGTATTTACGATGCGAATAACTTCTGGCTAAATCAGCCATTTTGTCTACGAAGACAACACCCGCGCAATTAGCGCACAAGCGCATGCCGACGCATACCTATTGCGTCGGGCGCCACTAAGCGCGGGGTGTCTTAGCTGTTTTTGCAATTGGCGCCACATTAACAAATGTGCGCACCTTACCATGGCTGGTTTTTTTGCGGGTAAAATAAACTTTGCCTGCACAGCGGGCAAACAAAGTACCCGGGCCGCGCACATTCACCCCTGCTTTATAGGTATCCACACCGCGCACCAGAATTTCTCCGGTCTTAACCAGCTTTCCACCGCTTGTTTTTAACGCCTTGTCTTTTTTAGGAGTAGAAAAACCACCGATCATTTTAATCCTTCCCGACTGCCCACGGCAGTCCTACCTGCCCGGAAGCAGGTTTATTATTTTATATGAAAATAATATTACCACATAATCCTTAATTAAGCAATACCTCTTCATCTTTATCCGGGATATGCACATCCAGACCTTTTTGGATCAATATATCGGCAAGGGCCTGAGATTGTTCGAGCTCTCCATGCACCAGAAAAATACGTTTCAGTGGCAGACATTTTGAAACAAAATCCATTAACTCCGTTTGGTCGGCATGTCCGGAGAAAGCGTTAATTACTACAACCTCGGCATTAAGCTCATACTCTACTCCGAATATTTTCACAAAAGGATTTTTTTCAACTATTCTTCTGCCTAAAGTATCCCGGGCCATGTATCCGACAACCAAAACCATATTGCGCGTATCCTCAATATTATTCTGCAGATGATGCAGGATCCTTCCGGATTCACACATACCGCTACCGGCAATAATAATCATCGGCCGCCGGTCGGCATTTAAAGCCTTGGATTCTTTTTGCTCGCGGATAAAACGCAGATTTAATAATTCAAAAGGATTATCTCCTTTGCCGAATGCATGGCGGGTCTTATCATTTAGAAAATCGATGTGATATTCGAAAAGATCAGTAATATTTGTCGCCAAAGGACTATCTACATAAATAGGCACCGTAGGAATAAGCTTATCCTTAAGTAATTCGTTCAGGAAATAAATCACCTCCTGCGTACGTTCAAGGGTAAAAGAAGGAATGAGCACCTTGCCTCCTCTTCTTACGGCCCGAGAGATCGCTTCTCTTAATTTTGACTGCGCTTCCTCAATAGGCCGGTGCAGGCGATTACCATAAGTGGTCTCCATGATCAGATAATCAAGCCCTTTAGGGATCACTGGATCTCCCAGAAGAGGAAGATTTTTTCTTCCTAAATCCACCGCATAACCCAGGCGTAAAGATTTTTCTCCGACTTTAATATCCAAAACCACTGTCCCTGAGCCTAAGATATGCCCGGCATCCAAAATAGTTGCGCTAACATCTTTAGCAATACAAAACTTCTGGTTATAAGAGATCGAGCGAAAAATTTTAGTGGCACGCGCTGCTTCCTTTACCGTATATAAAGGCTTACGCATTGGCAGATTAATGCGCCGGTTGATTTTATTCACATAGCGCACATCTTCTTCCTGGATCTTTCCCGAATCAATCAGCATGAGATTAGCTAAATCCTTAGTTGCCGAGGTGGTGTAGATCTTACAACGTAGGCCATGCTTAATTAAATTAGGAATATTACCGCAATGATCGATATGGGCGTGAGATAAAACCATAGCATTGATCGTGCGCGGGTTATAATGAAAAGTTGTATTAATTTCATAAAAGGCGTCACGACGCCCCTGAAATAGGCCGGCATCAAGAAGAACCTCTGTTCTACCGGCGGAGATTAAGTGGCTTGAACCGGTAACTGTCTTTGCGCCACCGAGAAATTTTACGGTAATGGACATAGATAATACGGATTTTAGGTTATGAAAAGATTACGTGAGGAAAATTTTCCATCAGTAGTAAGATTTACTCCCAGCCGCTTCAGGCCCACCTCATCTCCCGGGGTAGGAATATGCGTCATGTGCATTTCACAATTTCTTAATTCTCCAAGCTTTTTCATTGCCAGTTCTGCGGTATGATTTGTAGCTGCACTTATGGAAAGAGCGATCAAACACTCCTCTAAATCCAGGCTTTCTGAATCTGCTTTCAGAATATCTTCTTTAAGCTGGGCGATTTGATTGATAATATGCGGACTAAGCAGAAGTATCTCATCCGGAATGCCTGCTAAAACCTTAACCGCATTCATCACTAAGCTGGATGCCGCATGCATAAGCTTAGAATTTTTTCCGGTAATAATCTTGCCGTTATTTAATTGAATCGCTGCTGCACAATATATTCCTTCGTGCCCTTTTTCTAATTTTTCTGACTGCTCTGCCGCCGCTCTTGCTTTTTCCACAACTAACCGGTCAGTAACCTTAATCCCTAGCTCCTCCATAAGTAAAACTACTCTATCCACGGTCTCTTTTTTCTCAATACCTAAAAGATATTCACTATTATACCTGAAATACCTGCGGATAAGTTCCTGTCTAGCCGCCTCCTGCACTACTTGATCATTAACTATTCCCAAGCCCGCACAGTTGACCCCCATATCAGTAGGAGAATTATATGTAGGAAATTTAAAATTCTGCGTATAGATTTTACTTAAGATAAGCTTGAGGATCGGAAAGCTTTCTACGTCGCGATTATAATTAATTGCGGTTTTATTGTATTTATTCAGATGAAACGGGTCTACCAGATTAAAATCCTGGATATCGGCGGTAGCAGCCTCATAGGCAATATTCACCGGATGCTTCAGCGGCAGATTCCAAATGGGAAATGTTTCAAATTTTGCATATCCGGCATTTATTCCGCGTTTATGCTCATGGAATAGCTGAGAAAGACAAGTTGACAGCTTCCCGCTATTGGGCCCGGGTGCCGTAACCACAACAATGGGATTCTTAGTCTGGATATAATCATTCTTTCCAAAACCATTTTCGCTGGCAATTGCATCGACATCGGCAGGATAATCGGAAATAGGATAATGCAAATAAACTTTAACTCCGCGGCGCTCTAATTTATTTTTAAATATAACTGCCGAAGGCTGATTGGCAAAACGCGTAATCACAACCGCTAAGATATCCAAGCCCCACTTCCTTAAATCATCGATTAATTTAAAAGTTGCTGCATCATAAGTAATTCCGAAATCTCCGCGTACTCTTCCCTTCTCAATATCCGCCGCATAAATAGAAAGCACAATATCAATTTTATCTTTTAGACACTGTAATAATCTTATCTTTACATTAGGATCATAACCGGGTAAAACGCGGGCGGCATGAAAATCAAAACAAAGCTTTCCTCCAAACTCAAGGTAAAGCTTATTATCAAATTTTTTCACCCTCTCGACAATGGCCAGGGTCTGGTCTTTAAGATACTTCTCGTTATCAAAACCTGTTTTTTTAGTCATCTTGTGCCTATTTATTAAGCATATTATATTATATGCTTATTTATTTGTAAAGAATACAAAGTTCATTTTTCGTAGGTAGAATAAAAATAAGGGGTGTGTGCCTTAAACTCTGCAGCGCAGGTATCAACCAGCTTAAAATCCACCGTTATATTCATGGACTTCCTTAGATCATAAACCACTGTCTCATCTAAAGATAAAATTTTAGCCAATTGCCTGTCACTAAAACCATATTCCTTGGCGCGCCTGAGTAATTCATGAGTTATATTATTTTTGTTCTCAATCAACTCTCTTTCACAATCAATGATCTCTTTAATATTATGCAAAAACCAGCGGTCAATTTTAGTTAAATCATGGATTGCTTCAATATCTAATTTAGCGCGAAAAGCATCCCCGATATAAAAAATCCTCTCGGCATTAGGCTGCTTCAGCTTCTGATAGATCTTATCTAAAATCTCTTTTTCTATTCGCATATCTTCCAGATTATTAAAAACAATGCTCTCCAAGCCGAACTTTTTAATTTCTAAAGAACGTAATCCCTTTTGCAGGGCTTCTTTAAATGTGCGGCCGATAGCCATGGCCTCCCCTACCGACTTCATCGATATTCCTAAGGTATTATCTGCCAAAGCAAATTTTTCAAAAGTAAACCGCGGTACTTTAACCACGCAATAATCAATCGCCGGCTCAAAACAGGCAGGCGTTGATTTAGTAATATCATTAGGAATTTCATCAAGGGTATAGCCCACCGCAAGCTTAGCGGCAATTTTAGCAATAGGAAATCCCGTAGCCTTTGAAGCCAACGCTGAACTGCGCGAAACACGAGGATTCATTTCAATAACCACCATCCTGCCGGTTTCAGGATTAATGGCAAACTGAATATTGGAACCTCCGGTTTCAACGCCGATCTCCCGGATACAAGCCAAAGCTGCATCGCGCATTAATTGGTACTCTTTGTCCGTTAATGTTTGGATCGGGGCAACGGTAATGCTGTCTCCGGTATGTATGCCCATAGGATCAAAATTCTCAATAGAACAAATAATCACTACATTATCTTTTAAATCACGCATAACCTCTAACTCAAATTCCTTCCAACCGATCACAGACTCCTCAACCAGGATCTCGCTGATCATGCTGGATTCTAATCCGCGTTTAGCCAAAAGCTTGAACTCATCCAGATTATAAGCAATTGATCCACCTGCTCCTCCCATAGTAAAACTGGGACGGATAATCAAAGGAAAGCCTATTTTTTTAGCGATAGAGATCGCTTCGTTTAAATTATCGGCCTGGTCACTTTTAGGCAGGTCTAAACCGATTTTTTTCATTGCCGCCTTAAACAACTTACGGTCTTCTCCTTTTTTTATCGCTTTGATATTGGCTCCGATAGTCTCGACCTTATATTTTTTTAAGACTCCTTTTTTATCTAATTCCACAGTCGTATTCAGAGCAGTCTGGCCGCCAAGAGTAGGCAAGAGCGCATCCGGCCTTTCTTTAGCGATAATTTTTTCAACCATCTCTGCGGTAATCGGCTCAATATAAGTTCTATCGGCAACCTCCGGATCGGTCATAATTGTAGCCGGGTTAGAATTGACTAAAATTACCTTATACCCCTCCTGCTTTAAAACCTTACAAGCCTGAGTGCCGGAATAATCAAATTCACAGGCCTGACCGATAACAATCGGCCCGCTTCCAATAATTAAGATCTTTTTTAGATCAGTGCGTTTTGGCATATTTTATTTTTTTTGATTTCTGCATTAATTTCAAAAACTCAGCAAATAAATACTGTGCGTCATGCGGCCCGGGAGAAGCTTCAGGATGAAACTGTACGGAAAATACAGGCAGCTTTTTATGGCGCAAGCCCTCTGAAGTTTCATCATTCAAGTTCAGATGAGTCAACTCAATATTTTTTTTATTTAAAGAATCTATACTCACGCAGAATCCATGATTCTGGCTGGTTATAGAAATTTTACCGGTTCTTAAATCTTTTACCGGATGATTTGCCCCATGATGGCCGAATTTAAGTTTATAAGTTTTACCCCCGAAAGCCAGCCCAAGCATCTGATGCCCCAGACAAATTCCAAAAATCGGCAGCCGGCCGATTAAATTAGCCACTGTTTTAATCACATAACCAACTGCTGCCGGATCCCCCGGCCCGTTAGAAAGTAAGACCCCGTCAGGATTCTCCTTGAGGATCTCCTGATAAGTTGTCCAGGCAGGTACAACCGTGACATTGCATTTAAGGCGTTTTAATTCTCTTAATATATTTAACTTCACGCCACAATCCAGGACTACAACTTTGTATTTGTTTTCCTTAGACTGCCAATAAACATATTTCTTCGGGATAGTAACTTCTTTGACTAAATCCAAACCCATCAAGCCGCGGCTTTTTTTTGCTTTAGTCACCAGGCTCTGTTCGCTGGAATCAAGCGTAGATAAAATTGCTTTCATCGCGCCTTTCTCTCTGATATGCAAAGTAAGTGCGCGTGTATCGATTCCTTCAATGGCTAAAATATTATTCTCTTTTAGATAATCGCCCAGATCCTGATCTTTTCTCCAGTTACTGGCTAATTTACTGTACTCCTTAACTACAAAACCTTCTAAAAATGGTTTACGGCTCTCCGCATCCTCATGGTTAATACCATAATTTCCGATCAAAGGATAGGTCATTGCCACAATCTGGCCGCTATAGGAAGGATCGGTAATGATCTCCTGATATCCGGCCATGCTGGTATTAAACACAACCTCGCCCAGAGCCTCCCCGCTTGCGCCGAAGGAGCGACCTTTAAATATTGTACCATCTTCTAAAACGAGATAAGCCTGCATAATTATTTTTTTTCTACAGCTGCGCGGATAAATTCAGCGAACAACGGATGCGCTGCGTCAGGTTTAGATTTAAACTCAGGATGAAATTGTACGGCAATAAAATACGGGTGATTTTTTAATTCTAAAATCTCAACTAAGTTTTTCTTCGGATAAACTCCGGAAAAAACCAGCCCCTTAGACTCAAGTTTTTTACGGAATTTATTATTAAATTCAAATCTATGCCTGTGACGCTCGGAAATGATATTTTTCTTATAAACTCTTGCGGCCAGGGTGCTCTTTTTTATTTTACAAGGGTAGGCACCCAGGCGCATCGTGCCGCCCATATCCTTAATATTTTTTTGTTCGCTCAAAAGGCTGATTACATGATTCTTAGCTTTAGGTTTAAATTCGGTAGAATTTGCATCCTTTAAACCGCAAACAAAACGAGCAAATTCCATTACCGCACACTGCATCCCCAGGCAAATCCCTAAAAAAGGAACTTTATTTTTCCGCGCAAAACCAACTGCCTGGATCTTTCCCTCTATACCTCTGGACCCAAACCCTCCGGGCACCAAAATCGCATCTACCCCGCCAAGCAATTTCAAAGCTCCATGTTTTTCAATATCTTCGGAATCAATCTTTTTAATCTCTACTTTTACCTGATTGCTAATTCCACCGTGAGTAATCGCCTCATAAATAGACTTATAGGCATCCTGCAATCCGATATATTTACCTACCACTGCCACCTGAACAGTTTTTTTAGGGCTAAGCTGCCGCTCAACTACATTCTTTTCCCAATCCTTTAAATCAGAGGGCTTAGAGATTAATCCAAAATGGCCTAAAATTATCTCATCTAAGATCTGTCCCTTAAAAACCAAAGGAACCTGATAGATAGATTCCACATCGCGCGATTCAATAACCGCTTCTTTTCTTACATTGCAAAACAAAGAAATTTTTTCTTTAACCTCATCAGAAAGTGGTCTTTCCGTCCGGCAAATTAGAATATCCGGCTGGATTCCGATCTCGCGTAAGGTTTGCACGCTATGCTGCGTAGGCTTAGTTTTAATCTCATCCGCAACTTTTATGTAAGGGATCAAAGTAAGATGAATATAAAGGACATTTTTTTCACCGGCATCTAATTCAAATTGCCGCGCAGCCTCTAAAAAAGGCAGGCTTTCGATATCTCCGACAGTCCCGCCCACTTCAATCAAAACGATGTCCGCCCGGCTAACCTGGGCAACCTTTTTAATCCGATCCTTGATTTCATTGGTAATATGCGGGATAACCTGAATAGTTTTACCTAGATAATCACCCCGGCGCTCACGCGAAATTACCGCGTTATAAACCTGACCGGTGGTAGCATTGTTAAATTTGGTCATTGCCGCTTTGGTAAATCTCTCGTAATGGCCCAGGTCTAGATCGGTTTCAGCGCCATCATCGGTAACATAGACCTCCCCGTGTTGATAAGGATTCATTGTCCCCGGATCAACATTGATATAAGGATCCAGTTTCATTAACGTAACTTTTAGGCCGCGGGATTCCAGGATTTTACCGATGGAAGCAGAAGCTATTCCCTTGCCTAAGCTTGAGATTACACCGCCGGTTATAAAGATAAATTTAGTCATAATTTACATGAAGAAGGCGTTTAGTGCCGACTATCCGGCCGCTAAACGCCTTTGTTTTATTAACTATAACAAAAGCAATCAGTAATGTCAAATAGAAATTTTCTAGGCTAAATGCAAGAATTCTTTGCCTTCCTTCCAAGGATTAAGGAAGCGCTCGATACTCAAGCTATTATCTTGCGCCAGGTCGATACTGCGCCTCTTTTCAACAGGAGAAACTACCTCAACTTTCGGCCTGCGGATATCGGATTCATTTTCATCTCTAACCAAGGCAATGCTTGCGTCATTTAGCGCAACTACCGAACCCACCGGCCAAAGCCCGACAAATTTAAAAAATTTATCCAGCAGCTGCGGATCAAATGAAACTCCATCGGTACTATTCATTATATTATAAACTAGATCCGGAGCATAATCCTGTTTATAGCTGCGCCTTTGCGAAAGGGCATCGTAGACATCGCAAATCGAAACAATCGAAGAGGCAATATGCTGTTTTCTTAAATTAGGCAAGCGCGGATAACCTGAAGCATCATATTTTAAATGGTGCTCAAAACTGACCACCACCGGCAATATCCCCAAACTATCGACATATTGAAGCATAATCTCTGCACCTAATATAGTGTGGCTTTTAACGCTCCCGAATTCCTGCTCAGTCAGTTTGCCGGGTTTTTGCAGTATTTTACGTGAAATAGAAAGCTTACCGATATCATGAAACATCGCCGCAACCCCGATATTTAAAACATCATTTTTGTCAAAACCTAACCGAGAGGCAAAATACATGGAAAAAATAGAAACATTAAGCATGTGCGTATAGGTTTGGACATCGTATCTTTTGAGCGTAGCCAGCTTGAGCAACTCATTGCGCTGCGTGCTTAAATTCTCCATAATATTATTCAATGAAAATCTAAGGGCAAGATGGTCAATTTTTTCGGAATTAAGCACACCGCTTAAAGCCTGACTAACTTTATCTACGGAAGAAACATAAAGATCGATATTGGCCGCACCCCTATCCCCCTCTTGCATCCTATCATCAACTTTAAGCTTGCCGATATTAATATGCTCTACGCCGGTAAGCCTAAGCATCTCTTGGGGATCACCTTTAAAATCTTCTTTAGGCCGACTGATAAAATTTATAAAAATACCGAGCTCCTCTTTGCTTAAACCGAAGAAAAAAGCAAGCCTTTCAATATTCCTCTCTTTTAAATATAAAATTGAGGGACGTAAAAACTTACCCAAGTCAAAGAGAATTTCTTTTTCAAAAGCCAGCTCTTCACCGATTATACCGATGACTACCTCCTGACGCATGGACAAAACATCTTTAAAAGCCGTATAGGCGCTATCCAAAGACCTGGTAAACATCGGATGCACCCCTCCATACATCTTAAGCGCCTGAAGGCAATTGAGCAGATCCTTAAAAGCTATTTCAATATTAGCGCTCATTCCACTCTCCTAAAACCTGCTTGGCTTTATTACGTAATCCCCTATTCCAGAAAAATTTCCTGGCGGATAGATCACGAACCCTTTCAACTGCTTCAGGGATCCTCAAATCAAAAACTATCTGTATATTTTCAATAAATAGCTTATTCTTGCTTCCCCAGGGACTGGAGATCCTAAACAATAAATCCAACGCCGTATTTATTCCCTGGGTATCTTTCATTAAAACCGAAAGCAAATTTTTTCTAAGTGAGACTGAATCCGTACCTAGCTGGCGGATCAAAAAATCTGCGTCTATTTCTTTAAATTTACGCATGCCTTTTAGTGTTTCGCATTTTATCAATTCATTAGCCGAAGAATAAATATATTCCATTACGGGTAAAACTGAAAAGCCTTGAAGCTGGCTCAAAGAATCAACTAAACCAAAGATATAATCCATATCCTGAAGCTTCTTTTCCAAGCGGCGGCAAAAAATATCCGCCTGGGCCGGAAATAATCTAAAAAATAAACTTAAAATTTGCTGGTCTGCTTTTTCAGCAATAAATATTTTATTCAGATAAGCGTCGGCCCCTTGAGCTGATATCAAGATCATATCTAAAAGAAATTCCTGCCCCACAAGTAAGGTTTGATTTAAAACTGCATTTTCAATAGACATTGAGAGCTGTTTTTCAAGCTCAATACATGCCGCTATGGCCTCATTTTTTCGCTTGGTTAAGAGGCTGTGAAGGTCTTTTAGAAAATCAAAATCATTATCTTCAAATATACCGGATAGTTCTTTAATTAAAATTTCTGCAGCAGATTTTAAATTATCATTATCCGCATTGATCGCCAAAAGATTCAAAACTATATAACGGTAATTCTGGCGGAGTGATTTTTGATCAAAAGATCCTACTCCGGAAGAAGAGATACCTTTCATTAAAGATTCCAAAATATTGCGGTAGACCGGGGATAATTTGTCGCTTTCGGATCCGGTTAACAAATTCTGAACTCTTTTTACCGCGTTGGGATTGTTTTCTAAGTGCAGCCCTTGATTTGTCTTGTTCTGAAATTTTTCGGCGATCTGACGCAGATCCTTCTGCTCAGAAATTTTAGAAAAAAACCTCAGACTTAAATCATCAAAATTTTCCTCCTGGACAATTCCCTCCCAAAGAAGATTACTGAAATCTTCCTGATCCAGACTTTTAAAAACAGGCTTGAGTCTCCCTAATTCTTCTTCTTTCAGAGATTTTTTATTATTTAAAATCCAGAGAAAAACATCTCTAGAGCATTTGTCAAATTTTTCTTTATTTTTTTCCTTTAAAGAAACCAGGAATTCTCCGATACTAGAGGGCACATCTTCAGCCTCAAAAATATCCTTTTGGCTACTGCGTTTTAAGAGCGGGCCAAAGTTGTCAGCCAGGATATCCAATTTAGCACTATCATTACTCTGCGTTGCTTCCTTAAGCATATAAGCCCAAATATCACCGCACTCCTGGCCCTGAACATGTAAAAACGCCGAATAATCCAGCTCATCTACCGTAAAATGAGCAAGCGGTTTACTCTTAAGAATGGCGTTAATCCCGCCACTTTTAAAAACATCCTTTTTGGGTAAAGAGATTGCGGAAAGAAACTGGATTAATTCCTGCAGGGTAACCCCACTTCTAATTTCGATACTCTTGAGTTTACGCTGATGCAGTTGGCCGGCCAGCTCATCATAAAAACCGCCCTTGGTCAAATTCTGGCCTTCCACCACAATGCCTGTAGTGGTTATTCCGATTTTAAGCGGATCCAAAACAGCCAGGGTATTATCAAGCTGCTCTTTAAAATTTTCAACGGATTTAATAAAATAGGGGTGATCTTTGGAATAAGAAGACGCAGTGGTAAGGGAAATTCTTAAAGCACGGAAGAAATCTTCTAATATTTTTTCATTGTTCACAAAACTATTTTACAACTAAATAACCCCTCCTGCAACTAGAATTAAGAAAAACAGGGGGACGCTTCTATGATTTTTAAAAACTATAGAAGCGTCCCCCTGTTTTTCTTAAAACTTAACCCTTCATTATTTTCTTAGCCTTGTCATCAGCTGCATCTGTAATAAAAGGTATATTGGTTTCTTTCTCTGTTTCACGGTTTGCCGAGAAAATATCATCGCGGGTAATTGACTTAAGCGTGAATCTTCTTGCGCCGGCCATTAACTGCTGGATACCAGCTGCCAATTTATCCGCCAGCGTCCAGAAAGCAACCGCACCTAAAGGCACGTTTTTCATCTCGTCTTTGCCAACCCTCTTCTGAAGATCATAGTAACCGGCAAAGAGCTCATCTGCAGTTGCACCTAATTCAGCTACAGATACCGGAAGCTTATCCCAGCTGCCGCTTACTTTGGCTTTTACGGAAGGATTCAATACCCCTTCAATATTGGAGCCTAAATACGCCGGGATCATTAAAGCACGGCCCATACAAACTAATTTTGTATAAGGAGCACCTAATGCCAAGGCTTTGAAAATATGGTCTTCGCGGGCAAGTCCGCCGGCAAAAGCCATATCCACAATTTTAGTACCTTTTTTACGTAAGATCTCGGCATACTCATAAGCCTTAGCGTGTAATAATAGCGACGGAACGCCCCAGGTCTCCATCATATTCCACGGGCTCATCCCTGTGCCGCCGCCTGAGCCATCAATGGTAAGTAGGTCAAGCTTGGCTTCGGATGAATATTTTATCGACATGGCTAATGCTTCCATGCCGTAGGAACCGGTTTTCAAAGATATTCTCTTATAACCGATTTTACGCAAATATTTAACTGCCTTCATAAAATTTTCTTCGACTTGTTTTTCCGAAGAAAGGCTGGTATAGCCTAGACGGCTGTGACGGGCAATGGATTTAATCGCGCCGGCCTTAAAAGCATTCTGCACTTCAGGCAGGGTCGGATCAGGATCAACCACATAACCGCGCTTCTTCAAGAACTGTGCATATTCAAGGCTGGTAACCTGGATCTCTCCACCGATACATTTGGCGCCTTGTCCCCACTTTAATTCGATGATAACCTTATCACCGTATTTTTCAATGACGTACTCGGCAACTCCATTACGTGTATCCTCAACATTCATCTGCACGATAATTGCACCATATCCGTCGTAATAGCGCAGGAATATTTCAATCCTACGGTCTAATTCCGGAGCTTTAATAATTTTACCGTTTTTAATTTCAGCCTGCTTATCAATACCGACAACATTCTCTCCGACAACAATCGGCACACCGACTAAAGCTGCACCGGTAGCAAAAGATTCCCAGTACTTAGCGGCGACAAAAGTTGAACCCAGTGCCCCAGTCATTAAAGGAGCTCTGAATTTAGTTTTAACTTGCTGTCCAAATTCTCCCTCAATATTTACATTAGGGAAAATACAATCATCCTCGGAATTAGAGAGCCCTTTGGGAAGCCCGGTTGCACCGTAATTATAACCATTGATGCGCAAAGAATTATACGCAACTCCTAGGTGAGTTGTATTTGCACTTCCTGCGGTAGTAAAACTATAGTCTCTGGGATATAAAAGCTTCCTTCCCTTTAAACTGGAAAGCCAGGTCTCGCATTTTCCCATACAGTCTACGCGGCAAAGAGTACATAATCCGCTCTCGCAGGGATTGCCTCTGTTGACCGTACCTAAAGCATCATTTGTTTTCGGCCACTGGATCATGGATACTTCCTCCTTCTTTAGTCTTAAATCTTAATCAGATTTTGCCTAAAAATAAGGCAGTTGAGCTTAAATAAAAAGACGCCTATTTTAGATTTAATAGACGTCTTTGTCATTTAAATCTAGCTTAAAAATTTTTTAAGGCTTTGCAACACTGCAAAACCAAGGCATGATATTTAAGGTATATAATAATACATTAAATTTCTTTGTCAAGAATTTTGCAGGATACTTATTGCCGCTTTTTTGGCCATACCGAGCGCCTCAATAACCGTTCCTTCTCCGCCGGCAATATCTCCGCCGGCAAAAACATGCTTAATCGAAGTCTCCATCGTCGCAGAATTAATTATAATATCTTTGTATTTATCGGTTTTTAATCCGGGAGTGGCACCGGTTAAAACCTGATTTGCTCCCAGGCCCACAGCAATGATCGCCAGATCACAGGGAATACTAAAATCACTGCCTTGCAGAACAACAGGCTTTCTTCTACCGGATTCATCCGCATCTTGGAGTTCACAGATCAGGCAATTTAATTGGCGCACAAAACCCTGATCATCAGAATCAAATTCCTTGGGTTGAGTAAGAAATTTAAACTTGATCCCCTCCTCTTGGGCATGTTGAATCTCAAGCCTGCGCGCCGGCATCTCAGTTAATGTCCGGCGATAAACAACCGTAACGTGCGGTTCTATGCTGCTCATCTTCTGCAGACGTAAAGCACAGCGCGCTGCATCCATGGCAGTATTACCCCCTCCAATTACCAAAACATGTTTACCAATATTTACCGGCGTATGATATTCGGGAAATTTATAGGCAGACATCAGGTTAACCCGGGTCAGGAATTCATTAGCCGAATAAACATTGCAAAGATTTTCTCCTTTGATCCCCAAAAATGACGGCACCCCTGCGCCAAGGCCTAAGAAAATCCTGTTAAATCCCTGTTGAAATAATTCCTCTAAAAGAACCACCTTGCCGGCAATGGTATTGGTAATAAACTTTACCCCTAATTTCGTTAAGCAATTGATCTCATAATCCAGAACTTCACGCGGAAGACGAAACCCCGGGATGCCATATCTTAAGACACCGCCGCAACTCTGCAGCCCCTCAAAAACCGTCACCTTTACTCCTTTTCTGGCTAATTCACCAGCGCAACATAAACCCGCCGGGCCGCTGCCAACAACCGCCATCTTGACTTCAGAGAACCGGCCATCCGGCTGCATCGGTACCTCCAAATTATTTTGCATTCCGTAGTCGCCGATAAACCTTTCCAGAAAATGGATGTTAACTGCCTCCGGACTGCAATATGCTAATTTACCTTTGTTCAATACACAGGATCTACGACATTGATATTCTGCCGGACAAACCCTTCCGCAGATAGAAGGAAAATTATTCGTTTGGCGAATAGTAGAGTAGGCGCCGGGATAATCTTTTTTAGTGATCTGCAGGATAAATTTTTTAATATCTATCTTTACCGGACAACCTAAGATACAGGTAGGATTTTTGCATTGTATACAGCGGCCGGCCTCAGATAGGGCCTCCTGCTCTAAATACCCGGATACTACTTCATTAAAACCTTCTGTTCTTTTATCCGCAACCAATTCTCTCATAGTCGGAAACCGTTTCCCCTTTAGCCCGGAAACTGTTTCCAAGCTAAACGGGAAAGGGGGTCTAAAATTTTAATTTACAGATATGTTTTTCTTTAACCCTATACATGGAATTTCTTTTTTCCAGTTCTTCCCAATCAACTTGATCAGCCAGAAATTCCGGGCCGTCAACGCAGCTGAATTTTACCTCACCATTCACCCTAACCCGGCAGCAGCCGCACATCCCGGTTGCATCAACCATCAAAGCATTCAATGAAACAATTGTTTTAATCTTAGAAGCAAGCCCCAATTCCGATACTTTTTTCATCATCGGAATCGGCCCTACCGCATACACTAAATCATGCTTATCCTTCTTAAGCAACTTTTCTAAAACAACCGTAGTGAACCCTTGTTCTCCGGATGAGCCATCATCGGTTAGTAAATATATTTTATCTGCTAGACTTTTTAATTCTTTTTCTAAAATCAATGCTTCTTTGGTTCTGGCTCCTAGAATAACCGTCACTTTATTTCCCGCAGCTTTTAGGCCTTTGGCTACAGGATAAATTTCAGCAATCCCGACTCCTCCGCCGACTAAAATAATTTCCCCGTATTTTTTTATCTTTGTAGCCTGGCCCAGCGGGCCGACCAACGCATACAAAGTATCCCCTACATCAAGAGCACCTAAAAGTTTTGTCGTCAGCCCTACCACTTGAAAAATAAGCGTTATGGTATTAGCCTGGCTATCCGCATCAACAATAGTAAGCGGAATTCGCTCTCCTTTTTCATCGACCATGACCACAACAAACTGGCCGGCTTGAGCTTTCTGGCTGATCTGTGCAGAAGCAAGGACAAGCTTGACAATCTTTGCTCCGGGACAATCTGCGATAACCTCTTTAGCTATAATTTTCATATCTTTTATTCTGGTTACTTAGCTGCTAACTTAACAACTTAATTGAATATACTACTATAATTCTACCTTGTCAATTTTCTTAAAAACCGCTAAATTATTAAACAAATTCATCTCTGGCGCCGTTTTCAACGTGTTCAAAAATATCCTGCAGTAAGCCCCGATCATCAAGGTTTAACTCTCTGCTTAGATCTTCAATAAGTTTTTCACCGCATCCTTTTACTTTAGGCGAAGCAAAATCAATGATATACTCCCGCAAAGTAACCAAAGCATTTAAACTGCACTTTCCCTTAATCGTGCCGGGCTTGGCTAATTTCATAAAAGCCTCCCCGGTCCTCTCTTTACGGTAACAAGCGGCACAAAAACTAGGGATAAATCCTTTTTCAATCAACGTTAAAACAATTTCATCTAAACTCCTTTGGTCGCCGGTAAAAAATTGCGCAGCACTATCCTTATTATCACCACTAAAAGAGTAGCCTCCGGGCGAAGTCCGGGATTCTGCGCTTATCTGCGAAACCCCTAAAGATAAAAGCTCGTCACGCAAAGCTGCTGACTCGCGGGTAGACATAATTATTCCCGTATAGGGGACAGCCAGCCTTAATACAGCAACTAGCTTCTTAAACTCCGTATCACTTAATGGATAGGGAATGTTCTGCGAAAAATCTGTTCCGAATGCCGGCTCAATCCGGGGTACCGATATAGTATGCGGCCCCACTTTAAATTTAGCTTCTAAATATTGGACATGCGCAAGCATTGCCAGTGTCTCAAACTTATAATTATACAGGCCGTAAAGAACACCGATACCGATATCATCGATCCCGGCAATAAAAGCCCGGTCAATTGCGTCAATCCGGTTATCAGGATCGCTCTTGGCGCCGCTAGGATGCACTTGAGAATAAGTTTTTTCATGATAAGTTTCCTGAAAAAGCTGATAAGTTCCGATGCCGGCACCTTTAAGCCTCTTAAATTCCGCAACTTCAAGCGGAGCACAATTTACATTAACCCGTTTAATCCTATTGCCCTTAAAATCAGCCGCATAAATTGAAGCAATACTTTCAACATAATAATCAATCTTGTTTTTACCCTGCACAACAGCCTCTCCGGAAACCATCAGTATCCTTTTATGGCCGCGCTCCAGCAACCATTCAGTCTGCTGTTTGATCTCTATGGTATTTAGAGCCTTACGCTGCAGTGACCGGTTATCCGAACGAAAAGCACAATATAGACAATTATTGGAACAGAAATTATTTATATAAAGAGGAGCGAATAAAACTACGCGCTGTCCATAGATCTGTTCTTTAACAAAATTAGCCGCGCTAAATATTTTTTGAAGATAATCCGGATCATCAATAGCCAGAAGACGGGCAACCTCCTCTAAAGAAAGGCCTTTAAGCAAGCGGGCTTTATCCAGAATAATATCGAGCCTGCCCCTGTCAAATTTAGCCATATCAGCTAATAAATTATTTATTTTATTCTCATCAATATGTTTCATAAAACTTAAAACGCCTCCAAATCAGTCGGAGCCCGGCCCAAAGAACGCAGGAGTGCAACTGTGGATTCAATCTGCTCAATGCTACCTTCAGACTGATGTGCACGGTCAGGATAAATAGAATAAAGCATCCGGTAATCTAGAGGAGTGACATTAAGCATCAGTGAATTTGCCCCGGCAAGCAACCCGCCCCTTAACGCCTCCTGATTTAAAGTTTCCAGTGCCGTAGTTACCAGAATTTTAGCATGGGTATTATCGATAATCCGGGCAACCGCCAAAACTTTGATTATCTCCTGGGCCGCTACAGGATCTTCCTTAGCCAAAGGCGTATGCGGATGCGGGATAAAAGGCCCGAAACTAAACATCTGGGCATGCTGCTCTTTGCTTAAAAATATATCATTTAAAATATCTTCCTTGCTTTGTCCGGGTAAACCGACTAATCCTCCGGTGAGAATTAAATACCCCATCTCATAGGCCTTACGCAGATGATCAAGCCTACTTGTTAAATCCATACCAGGATGTATTTTTTTGTAAAGTACGGGATTGGAGCTCTCAAAACGCAGCAATAATCCGCGCGCCCCTGCTTGATAGAGTTTTTCTAAACCCTCGATGCCGATCTCTCCGAAACTAATCAAAATTAACGCGGGGGTTTTTTCTTTAATCTGTTTAATGATATCGGCTAATTCATCAATACTATATCCGCAATCTTCGCCGCTCTGTAAAACTAAAGATTTAAAACCATGGATCTGAATTGCCTCTTTGGCCGCCTGCAAAATTTCATCCTTAGTCATACGATAGCGCTTTAGCTCTTGATTATAAGATGCTATCCCGCAATACTGACAGCTCCTGCGGCAATAGTTGGATATCTCGATTATCCCGTGTACACAGCAGGAATTTTTAAAGTACTTCTGGCGCAGAAAATTAGCGGTTTTAAAAAGTAGCTCGACCTTCTTCTTATCTTTTAAATCCAGCAGATACAAAAGCTCTTCGGTGGACAGCTTCTGAGATTGACTGGCTTTATCTAATACCTCAAGTAGTTTTTGATCTGCATCTTGATTCCCAAGATTCAAGCGGGAAAGCTTTAAATCCACTTCCTGCAATTGAAAAAAAGTCTCTTTCCACACCGCAAGAATGCTTTGAGCCTCAGCGCTTGAGATTTTATTGACCACCAACCCGCCCTGCGCATAGATGTAGTCGCCGACGCTAATTTCAGCCAGCTCATTATGCGCTTTTCTTTTTTCGCCAAAATAATCTACGACAACCGTTCCGTCTTCTATTTTTTCAACTTTTCCCGGTATGGCATAACACATCTTAAGCTAGGACTTTCCTTTTCTGAATAAATCTGTCGATTTGAGCAATATTATCCTGTAATTTTTCTTTTAATCTATCACTTAGAGATTCACCAAAACCAACATCGCCTACCTGTATGCCGGCCACATAGATCTTAGTTTTTAATTTGAGCTGCCGGACTAATCGAAAGATATCTTTAAGATTTAATTCGTGGGATGAGATCGGCTCCTGGTTATCTATGAAAGAAATCTCCTCCAAAGAAAATATCTTTAATTCTCCAACCGCTAGATTAGCGGCAATTCCATCGATAAGTAAAACTAGATCGTAATCCTGCAGGCGGTGGATAAGGTCAAAACTGCAGCTACCGAAATTAAGATAATCTACGCCGGGTTGCTTATAATGTTTAAGGAGAGATTCCAGAATTACTACCCCTATTCCGTCGTCTCTCCTTAAACTGTTACCTAAACCGATTACCGCAATTTTATTGACAAATTTTACATCCAACAGATGTGTAGCGCATGATATGCAGGGATCATAAGCTCGGGCCAACATCTCAAGATCAAGGGTGATTTCTTCTTGAGTCTTTTTACCTAATAGCTCCGGCACGATTTTTCGCATATCATCCTCTAAATTACCCATATTTTGATTTGTCGGAATTACGCAATTAGCAGCAGTTAGGTGAGCAGAATCATCTATTGTATATTCATGAAATAAAGAACCGCGCGGAACTTCAACGCACCCTATTCCGGTATTGGGTGCATATTTGATTTTACCGATTTGGCTTCTTTTCGGCCATGAGGCTACAACTATTTTCTCTTTATTTAATCCATTTTTTAGAATCTTCTCCAGAATCGTAATTGACTCTTCCAGACAATGCACCCACTCCACAAGCTGGGCCGCGGTATTAAGATAAGGATTATGGCACGGAGATTTTAGCCCTAATTCAGCTGCTACGGCCTTAGCTTTTTTGTGCAATTTATTAAAATTATTATTAAAACGCGATAAAGCTCCAACAGCATAAGATTTGCCGTTAATTTTAGATAGCTTGGCTTTTGAATAATCTACGACTGATTCGATAAAAAGCTTGCGGTAATCATGCACCTTGCTCTTTTCTCCGTTTACCACTAAATCTCCGTCATACATAGCATATTCATCATCATTTGTAAGCGACATATATTGCGTCGGACGATCAAACTGCGGAAATTTTAGTGTTTTAATTATTTTTACCGTTGCTTCACCGTCTTGGCGTGATTCCAACATCAGCCCATGGAGCTTCTCTAAACTCTCTTTTGAAGGAAGCTGAGTAAGCCCACCGATAACATAACTAATCGGATGAATATGCCTGCCGGCAAGCACCTCCCCGGCATAATCACTCATCCGCTTCATGCGTAAAGCCATTTCAATTACCGGCCGGTGCGTTTTGATTAAGGGCACGATGCTTTTTACCCCTAATAGATCCGGAGCAACCAGAACATAAATATGTAAAATATGGCTATCCAGCATTTCAGCGTGCAACAGAAGTTTTCTGAGCATCACCACTTCATCCGAAGGGCTAACGCCTAAGGCATCCTCGGCTGCTTTAATGCTGGCCAGAGAATGGCCGCAAGCGCAAATTCCGCAAATCCGGCTGGTTATATGTTGGGCCTCCCAGATCGACCTGCCAACAAGCATCGACTCAAAAAAACGCGGGGATTCAATTACCTGAAACTCGCATTTAGTAAGTTTACCTGCGGCTACATCGACAACAATATTGCCATGGCCTTCGACCCTGGTCAAATAATGCACATCAACATTTAAATTTTGCGAATCTATCTTATTTGAACTCTTGGTCATATTTGGCTCCCTGGGAATCATTGTACAAAGTAAAACTATTGAGGATATCTTCTGTTTTTAAACCGTATTTTTGCAAAATATCTTTAGCGGCATCAACAGCCGGATTATCCACTAATCCGCGGCAGCCGTAGCAGCGATTGCCTTTATTAATACACCAGGAATTACATCCGCCGCGGGTAACCGGCCCCATACATTCCTGGTCTTTTTCATACCGGCAGACATTTTCATTCATCTTGCATTCTGCACAAACCGGATAGTTAGGCAATGGATATGGTTTACCTAAGAGCATTGCTTTTAAAACCGCGATAATCTCCGGAATATAAGCCGGACAATTAAGAATATAGTAATCTACTTTAACTACCGCATCAAGCGGCATAACCTTGATCGTATTAATCTGGCCAGCTTTGTCGCCATAAACTCTTTGCTTTGCTAAATCTAAAGAACTGCGGTTTTTAATTCCGTTTATTCCGCCGGTAGCTGCGCAAGCGCCCAGCGCAACTAAGATTTTGGCCTTTTCCCTGATAGCTTTGATGCGTGCAATATCATTATCAGTGGTAATACTGCCTTCAACAATAGCAATATCATAGTCCTCTCCGGCTTCTGACATAATCTCCCGGAAATTAACTATCTCAATAAGCTCAGTCAATTCAAGTAAAGCTGTACCCATGTTGGCAAACTGCAGCTGGCAGCCTTCGCAATCCGTAAAATCAAAAAATGCCACTTTGGGCTTAGACTGCCTTTTCATGGCACTCTCCTTTAAATTTTCTTAGATCATTAAAAGTAAATACCGGGCCTGACTGACAGACATAAACCCCTTCAACCTGGCAGTGCCCGCATTTACCCAAGCCGCAACGCATCCGCCTCTCCAGAGAAACAATAATCTGATGGTCGGGTATATTTTTCTTTAATAATTCCCGGATAACAAACTTATACATAATCGGCGGGCCGACGACAACTGCGTAGGTACGCGCGGGGTTAATATCCACTCCGGGGATTAGAGTCGTGATCAGGCCGACATTGCCTTTCCATTCCGAGTCTGCCCGGTCAATGGTACAGTTAAATTTAATCTCCGCCCTTTTCATCCACTCTTTATTTTCCTCTTCAAACAAAAGCTCTTTGGAGCTCTTGAAGCCAAGCAAAATCTGCACATTGCCGAAATCATTACGATTGCTCATAATATACCTGATTAAAGAGCGCAGCGGAACGATACCTAATCCTCCGGCAACGATCATTACGTCATAACCGAACATATTATCAATCGGAAATCCTCTGCCAAAAGGCCCGCGGATACCGACCAGGTCCCCTTTTTCCAATTTATGCAGCCGATCGGTAAATACGCCGACACTTCTTACGGTAAGTTCAAAATAACCTTTATCACTTGGAGAAGAACATACTGAGATCGGAGCCTCTTCAAAGCCGAAGATCGAAACCATAACAAACTGTCCCGGAGTATGCCCCAAATTAATCTTGTTTTCCAGCTGAATACGGAAGAATTTTTCCTTACTCGTAACCATCTGCGCCTCGATGATTTTAGCCTTCATCGGCAAATAAGGAGTAGTCCTCATTTTTTCTAAAAGTATTTCACGATCTAACATTCTATTTTTTTTCCTCCCTAAGCAGGGAATTTACGGTTTCAACTAAACTGATTTCAGCCATACATGCCCGGGTGCATCTACCGCAGCCGGTACAAAAATAACGGTTGAATTTATCAACCGGATATTTAAATTTACGGTAATACCTGTGTTTCTGGCGGTTATCCCTTCCTTTACGGAAGTCCTCTCTTCCGGCAACCTTGGCAAAGTCATCCATCTGGCAGGAATTCCAAATGCGGTACCTTATCCCCTCATTTAATGATAAATCCAGCTCATCCTGGGTATCAAAACAATAACAGGTCGGACACACTGCAGTACAGTTACCGCAAGCAACGCATTTTCTGCCGACATCCTTCCAGACACTAGAAACAAAGGACTTATCAAATGTATCATAAACTTTAGTAAGCGGGCCGGTGAACTCCTCTTTAAATATTTTCTTTTTTTCTTCCCGGGTGCTCTCAAGCAAATCCATTTGGCCCTGGGTAGCCTCTTTAATATAATCCAATCCGGTAACCAGCTTTTCCCCTTTTTCGGAATTAATATGAATAATTAATTTATCACCAAGATCCACCATCATCAGATCATAACCTCCGCGGGGAACGTGATTTCCCATCGAAGTACAATTCGCATATTGATCACAGTATTTTAAACATTCTATGCCGATAATGGTCATCTTATCTTTGCGGTTAAGATAATTGGGATCCTCGGGAACCTCTCTAAAAACCACATCCATACACTGCATACCGGCAATATCACAGGTATGGACTCCGAAGAGAATAAAATCTTCAAACTTATCAATCGCCTTGGCTGTTTTAAACGGCTGAACACTGAATTTGATCAATTTTTCTTTTTGCGGAAAATAATATTTCTTAGGCGGTAAGATCGTAGGTATATAATCAAGGCAGACATCCTGCACCTCTTTTACCGGACGGAAAACAAAAAGGTTCTCCTTTTTGCGCACCGCATAAAGCTTGGCCCTATCTTTTAAATGCTTGAGCCAATGATTAAGATCTGATTTTTTTAAGATTGCGTATTTCATTCTTCTTTACTGGTTTGGCCTGCAAACTCTAATCCGGTAATCTCCAGCTCCGGGCCAAAAGGTATGGTCTTAACTGCAATCTCTAAGCCCTGAAACCTTGTTGCCCTTACCGCATGTCTATAATGCTCCAGGAAATGCTCTTGATTAAAGTTGCCGAATTCAGAAATAGAAAAATGTACTTTTTTGAGCTTACGGCAAGCTTGATCTTCCTGTTCCTGAAGATATTTAAAAATATTTTTTAAAATATGGATATCATGCATGGATAAACGAATAAAGATTCATTTAATTATAACAAGGGGGAGTGTGTAAAACAACACAAAAATAAATAAAAAATTTGTAAAATATTACTGGGTATAGCTATGCAAGCCCGACAATAAAAAACTTACTCCGAAATAAGTAAAGATCATCGCCATAAACCCGATAACCGATAGCCAGGCTGCCTTTTTCCCTTTCCATCCCCGCTTTAAGCGGGCATGCAGGTAAATGGCATAAATAACCCAGGTAATCAATGACCAGGTTTCCTTAGGGTCCCAGCCCCAATAGGAACCCCAGGCGGAATTTGCCCAAACTGATCCGCTGATAATACCTAAAGTTAAAAACAAAAAACCAAAGGCAATGATTTTATGACTCATCTCATCTAAATTATGATCCTGTCCTTTTTTAAATAGCGTAATCAGGCTGGAAACAAAAGCAACGGTTAAAGCCGCGTATCCGATAAAGCAGGTCAAGACGTGCAGGGTCAGCCAATTGCTTCTTAAGGCAGGCATAAGCGGAGCAATCTCTTTATCCAGCAACGAAGCATATCCTAATGCCAATAAACCCAGCAATGCCGTTAAGGCGTTGATCACTTTAATTTTATATTTTAGATCGACAAAAATAAGAAAAATAGCGATCGCCCAGGCAAACACAACCAATGACTCAAACATATTGCTTAACGGCGGACGCAGGGCAATCTGCCAACGCAGCCCCACATAGATAGAAAGGCCAAAAATACTGCAGGCAATAAAAAATCTTGCCGCTAAAGGCAGAATCTTATTTTTAAAAAACAGATTTCCCGCATAAAAAACCATAGCCAGAAAATACGCTCCGAAACTAAGATTAAGATACGTGGAAGACATTTATTTATTCTCCATTAAAGGGCCGACATAAAATATCATCACTAAACCAACAATCAGCAGGATAAACCCCGCATAGATCAGCGGTACTCCCGGATCCTTAACTATCTGCAGCCCGCTCCAACTAAGGTCCTGAGTATCATAACTGGACTGGAAGAAGTTATAGCCGGCAAAATTAAGCGGCTCATTTACCTGAATATCCCGGCTTAATATTTCTTTACCGTCTTTTAAAATAGTGACCTTGCTGATGAAATCTTTTGGCCGGCGCGGCGCCCAATTATACTTGATCTGAAGATCCGCGCTTATTTCCTGGTGCATATCCGGAAAACGCGCAAATAACCAGGCGCTTTTAACCTTGCCTTTGGGATCTTTTAATTCAACCTGTAAAGCAGGGTTATTCGGTTCAGCCGACCTGCTGAAAACATTTTTAGTCGAGGTATCCATTACAAAATCCGCAACATAACGCAC